>NZ_JBFBIK010000020.1:6525-83826 GCF_040685555.1 Sphaerisporangium sp. NPDC088356 | reverse complement strand
GGGGTCTCGCACCCTCCTCCGCGATCGTTTCCGTCCCCCCCCTCGGTGCCCCTCCGGCCGCGGGGCGGCGGGCCCGCCCCGCCCCCCCCCCCCCCCCCGCCGAGGCCCGCGACGCGGAGCGGGCACTCGCCGAGTGGGAGTCGGAGGTCGGCGACGCCGGGCGGGCCCGCACGGCGGTCACCGAGGAGGCGGAGCGGCTGCGCAAGGAGCTCAAGGCCGCACTCGACCGGCAGGAGACCGCCGAGAAGCGGGTGACCCTGGCCGAGCGGGAACGGGGCCGCGCCGCCCGCCGCGCCACGGAAGCCCGCCGCCGCTCCGACGAGCTCCGCAGGAAGCTGTGAGCTCCGCACTGAGACGGGTGGCGATGCGCCCTGCTGCCCTCAGCGGCACCCAACGGTCGAGTGGAACATCTCGGGCAAACCCTTCCTACAGCCCGTGCGGCCCGTGAGGAGGGGAGGCGCGCAACCGGGGTAGGCATGGAGTAGGCCCCGGTCGCCTCGCGACGGGGGCGGTCTGGCGGGCGGCCCGGAAGGGACGCGCGGCGGAGCGGCGTGCCGAACACAAGGGGAAACACCGCGATGAAGAAGTTCTCTCTCGTAGCCGTGGCTCGCCGGCAGCTGGAACGCGCGGCAGAGTCGACCGGCGGGCAGGCGGCCGACACCGTCGTCGGCGGGCACGAACGCGTCCTGCGGCAGACGGTGGTCGGGCTCACCGAGGGCACCGTCCAGAGCGAGCACGAGCTCCGGGGAGAGGCGACGGTCTACGTGCTCTGGGGGCGGGTGCGCGTGGTGGCCGGCGAGGTGTCGTGGGACGCGCTGGCGGGCGACCTGCTCATCGTGCCCGACGAACGCCATCACGTGGAGGCGCTGGAGGACTCGGCGATCCTGCTCACGGTCGCCATGCCGCGCTAGACCGCCCGAGTCCTCCCGCGGGGTCGTTCAGGCGAGGGTGGCCTCCTGGGGGTCCCAGCCGGTGGGCAGGGGCTCCGGTTCCTGTGCGGTGGTCTCGAGGTGCCGGAACTCGCCCCGGTCGGCGGACTCGATGATCGCGGTCATGGCCTCCAGCACGTGCAGGGCGAGCGCGCCGGAGGCGCGGTGGGGAAGGTCGCCGCGCAGCGCGCGGGCCATGTCCAGCACGCCGAGGCCGCGCCCGATCGCGGTCCCCTCCACAGGCAGTTCGCGCCAGTCGCCGTCGCCCGCCACGCGCACCCTGAGCGGTCCCTGGAACGTGTTCGGGTCGGGGAGCGAGAGCGTGCCCTCGGTGCCGATGACCTCGATCATCGTCACGCCGGCCGGCGAGTCGAAGCTGAACGTCGAGGACGCGCTCGGGCCGCCGGTGAAGTCGACCAGCGCCATGACGTGCGTCGGCACCTCGACGGCGAAGCTCGTACCGCCCTTCGGCCCCGAGCCGATCACCCGGTGCTGCCTGGCCTGCCGCGCGGTCGCCGCGACCTTGGAGATCGGGCCGAGCATCGCGACCAGCGCGGTGAGGTAGTACGGGCCCATGTCGAACACCGGGCCCGCGCCGCGCTGGAACAGGAACTCGGGGTTCGGGTGCCACGACTCCGGCCCGGGGCTCTGCATCACGGCGGTCGCGGCGACCGGCGCGCCGATCAGGCCGGACGCCAAGGCGCGCTTGGCCGACTGGAGGCCCGCGCCGAGGAACGTGTCGGGCGCGTTGCCGATGCGCAGCCCCCGCGAGGCAGCCTCGGCCAGGAGCTTGTCGCCCTCGCCCGGGTCGAGCGTCAGCGGCTTCTCGCCGTACACGTGCTTGCCCGCGCGCAGGGCGGCGGAGGCGATGGCCGCGTGCGCGGCGGGGATCGTCAGGTTGACGACGATCTCGACGTCGGGCAGGGCCAGGATGGTGTCGACGTCGCCGGAGACCGGGACGTCGTGCTCACGCGCCTTCTCCGCGGCCCGCGCGGTGTCGAGGTCGGCGACCCCGAGCACCCGGACGTCGGGGAACGTGGTGAGGTTGCGCAGGTAGGCGTCGCTGATCGCGCCCGCGCCGACGATGGCGACCCCCACGGGCCCGGTCGTCATGCGCCCTCCAGCCCGGTCAGGTAGGCGTGGCTCTCGGCGAGGGCCTCGACGATGTCGGTGGCGCAGTCGTCGAGCTCGACGATCCGCCACGCGTCCGGCGCGGCGGCGAGGATGCCCGGCACCGGCATCACGCCCTTGCCGACGGCCGTGTGGGGTACCTCCTTGACGCCGGGACCGTCTTTGACGTGCAGGGCCACGACGCGGTCGCCGAGGCGTCCGAGCAGAGCGGGCACGTCGGCGCCGCCCACGGCCGCCCAGTAGGTGTCGATCTCCAGGAACAGCTCGGGGGCGAGCATCCCGGCGAGCACCTCGATGGCGTGGACGCCGTCGATCTTCGGCTCGATCTCCCACCAGTGGTTGTGGTAGCCGAGGCGCATGTCGTACCGCGCCGCGTGCGCGGCGAGGCCGTTGAGGAGGTCGGCGGTACGGGCGAGACCGTCGCGCGTGGTGAACTCCTCATGCGGGATGCCACCCGGGATGATCACGAGGTCCGTGCCGACGGTGGCGATCGCGTCGAGGACGACGTCCGGGTCCTGCGACAGCAGAGCGTAGGCATGCGTGCTGGAGACCGTGAGCCCGAGGTCGTCGATCACCCGCCGGAAGCCCTTGGGATCGTCGGTCGGGTCGTACGGCTCCACGGCGCCGTAGCCGATCTCCGCTATCCGCCGTAACACTCCGTCACGATCGGCCTTCATGTGATCACGAACGGTGTACAGCTGCACGCCCAGCGGCTTCACCATCAGGGTCGAATCCTCCTGGCTCACATGGCGGAGTGCTCGTGCGGAGGTGCCGCACGCACTTGCCGGTAATGATTCGGTAAAACGTTAAAACTTCGTATATGGAATGACAACGGGTTAGTTCCATCCTCACTTGGGAAAAGCGGCGCCCATTCCGTCTCGCGGCCGGAGGTGGGCCGGTCACGGCGATCTACCGAACAATGTTCTTGAGGTTGGGTTCGGGGGCTTCACCGGGAGAACCGGTCCGAGGCTTCACCGGGAGAAGGGGTGGGGAGGCCGTCTCTGGCCTCCCCACGGGTGTTACGGCCGGTCCGCGCTCACCCGCCGGCCCGTGCTCACGGCTGGCCCGCGCCGCTCACGGCGGGCTCGCTCGGCGCCTCCTCGATGGGAGGCGTGAGGGCACCCGCGCCCCGGCGGCGCTGCCGCCGGGCCCGGCTCTTCTCCTTGCGGGTCTCGACCATGGTGTACAGGGTCGGCACCAGCACGAGGGTCAGCAGGGTCGAGCTGATCAGGCCGCCGATGACGACGATGGCGAGCGGCTTGGAGATGAAGCCGCCCCCGCCGGTGATCCCGAGCGCCATGGGCAGCAGCGCGAAGATGGTGGCCAGGGCCGTCATCAGGATCGGCCGCAGCCGCCGCCTGCCGCCCTCGACGACCGCTTCGTGCAGGGGCATCCCCTGCTCGCGGTACTGGTTGATCAGGTCGAGCAGCACGATGGCGTTGGTGACCACGATGCCGACCAGCATCAGCATGCCGATCATCGCGGCCAGGCCCAGCGAGGTCCCCGTCACCAGCAGCAGGCCGATGGCGCCCGTCGCCGCGAACGGGATCGAGACCAGCAGCACCAGCGGCTGGATCAGGCTGCGGAACGTCGCCACCATGACGAAGAACACCAGGGCGATGGCCGCCACCAGCGCCAGCCCGAGGCTGCCGAAGGCCTCCGCCTGGTCGGCGCTGACGCCGCCGATCTCGTACGTCGCGCCGGGCGGGAGCGTGAGGGACTTCAGCTTGGTGTCCAGCGCGGCGCTGGTGGCTCCGAGGTTGGAACCGGTGGCCTTGCCGGAGACCGTGGCGCTGCGGTCGCCGTCGATGCGGGTGACCTCGATGGGCCCGTTCACGGTCTTGACGCTCGCCACGTCCCCGACGGTGACCTTCCCGGCGATCTTCAGATCGCGCAGGTCCGCCAGTGACGTGGGGGTGTCGCCGCTCCGCAGGATGACGTCGGCCGTGGTGCCGTCGAAGGCGAGCTGGGTGAGGGTGGTCCCCCTGAACGCCTGGGACACGGCCTGCCCGATGGCCACCTCGCTGAGGCCCTTCTCCGCCGCCTTCCTGCGGTCGACGGTGACGTCGATGCGCGGGGCGGTGTCGGCCACCGTGCTGGTGACCTCGCTGACGTCCGGGACGCCGGCCATGGCCCGCTGGACCGTCTGCGCGGCGGTGCGCAGGGTGTCGAGCTCGGCCGCGCGGACCACGACCTGCATGGAGTCGCCGCCGAAGCCGCCCGACTGCCCCACGGTGATCTCGCCGGCGCCGGTCAGCCCGGCGAGTCGGTCGGTCAGCCGCTTCTCGACGGCGCCCGCGTCGGTGCCGTCGCGGAGCGTCAGAGAGTAGCTGGCGCGGGACGTGCCGCCCCCGCCGCCGCGGAAGCCGCCGAATCCGCCGCCGCCACCACCCACGGTGACCTGGTACGACTCGACCTCGCTCGTGCCGGTGACCACCTGCTCGACCTTCTTGGCCATGGCGTCGGCCGAGGCGAGCGAGGTGCTGACCGGGAAGTTCTGCCTGACGCTGATGGTGTTCTGGCCGGAGTTGTCGATGAAGCTCGTACTCAGCATCGGGACCAGGCCGAGGGTGCCGACGAAGATCACCATGGCGATGGCCACGGTGCTGATCCGGTGCCGGGTGGCGAAGCGGATGACCGGGACGTACATGCGCTGGAGCGGGCTCCTGCGCTCCTTCTCGTCGGCCGCCCGCCTGATCGCCTCGGTGTCGCCGTCCTTGGGCCGCTTGAGGAACCAGTAGCTCAGCACCGGGACGACGGTCAGCGACACCAGCAGCGAGGCGAGCAGCGCGACCGTCACCGTGATCGCGAACGGGCTGAACAGCTCGCCCACGAGACCGCCGACGAACGCGATGGGCAGGAAGACCGCCACCGTCGTCAGCGTGGACGCGGTGACCGCGCCGGCCACCTCGCGCACGCCGTTCTCCACGGCCCGGCGCTTGTCCTCGCCGTACGACAGGTGGCGCTTGATGTTCTCGAGGACCACGATCGAGTCGTCGACCACCCGCCCGATGGCGATGGTGAGCGCGCCCAGGGTCAGCATGTTGAGCGAGAAGTCCTGGGTCCACAGGGCGATCAGGGCGATCAGCACCGACAGCGGGATCGACACCGCCGTCACGATGGTGGAACGCAGGGAGAACAGGAACAGCAGGATGATCAGCACGGCCATCGCCAGGCCGAGCAGGCCCTCGGTGGTGAGGCTCTCGATGGCCTGCTCCACCGACGGCGCCTGGTCGAAGATCACGGTGAACTGCGCGCCGCCGCCGAGCGACTTGGCCAGCTCGGGCAGCTTGGCCCGCACGTCGTGCGAGATCGCCACCGCGTTGCCGCCGGGCTTCATGGTGATCGAGACGCCGAGGCTGGGCTTGCCGTTGGTGCGGGTCAGCGTGGTGGAGTCGGCGAGACCGAGCTTCACCGTGGCGACGTCGCCGAGCCGTGCGGGCTTGGGCCTGGCGGCCGGCTTGACCGGCGCCGCCGCGCCCTGCGCGCCGGGAACGCCCTGCCCGCCCGGCCGCCGCGCCTGTCCCTGCGCCTGGCCGGTGGGGGCGGCGGCGGACGGGGGGAGGTAGAGGTCGGCGATGTCCTTCACCGAGCCGAGCGCGGTGCCGACCTGGACGCTGAGCGACTGGCCGCTCTTGGTGAGCGTGCCCGCGGGCACCGGCGTGCCGGCCGACTGGATCGCGCCGGCGATCGCCGAGGTGGTGAGGCCCCGCTTGGCGAGCTCCTTGTCGTCGGGCGTGATCGTGATGACCTGCTCGCGCGTGCCGGTCACCGACACGTCCCTGACCCCGGCCACGCCGCTGAGCGCGGGGACCACCTGCTCGTTCAGCTTGTCGGCGAGCTGCTGCTGGCCCTCGGTGGAGGCGACCGCGAGCTGGACCACGGGGATGTCGTCGGTGCTGCCGACGACCGCCTGAGGATCGACGTCGGCGGGGAGCTGCGACTTGATCCGGCCGATCGCCTGCTGGATCTGGCCCTGGGCCGCGTCGATGTCGGTCCCGAAGTCGAACTGCACCTGGAGCGTCGCGCTGGACTCGCGGGAGGTGGAGGTGACCCCCGTGACGCCGTTCAGGCTCCGGACGCTGTCTTCGAGCGGCCGGGTGACGCGGTCCTCGACGATCTGCGGCGCGGCCCCGGGGTAGGGCGCGACGATCGACACCGCGGGGAAGGACAGCGAGGGCAGGAGCTGTTGTTTGAGCGCCGGGATGGTGTACACCCCGAAGGCGGCCACCACGATCGTGATGAGGGCGACGAGCCCGCGATTGGCGAGGCTCAGTCTGGCGAGTAACGACATCGGTCCACTTCTTGTCGGTTCGGCGGGGTGCCGGTTGGCGTCCTGGGAGAGGTCACGCTCGGGCGGTGCCGGAAGTCCGGCCCACTCTTCAAGGCTCATCGCTGCCGGAGGTGCGAACGTCCGTCGCGGGGAGGGTCTTGGACTACCGCGATCGCCGTACGCCCCGCGACGGACTACCACGCCCGCCGGTCCGGGCAGGGGAGAGGTCAGCGAGGCTGGGGGCGCACCAGGCCGGTCTCGTAGGCGATCACGACGAGCTGGGCGCGGTCGTGAGCGCCGAGCTTGAGCATCGCCCGGTTGGCGTGCGTCTTCGCGGTCATCCGGCTGATGCCGAGGTGGTCGGCGATCTCGTCGTTGGTCAGCCCGGACGCGACCAGCGTCATGACCTCGCGTTCGCGGTCGGTCAGCACGGCCAAAATCTCCGGCGAGTGCTCGACCCTCGCGCCGGGAGCCGACAGGAAGCGGGCGATGAGGCTCTTGGTCGCGCCGGGGGACAGCAGCGCGTCGCCGCGCGCCACGACGCGGATGGCGTCCTGCAGCTCGCCGGCCTCGACCCCCTTGCCCAGGAACCCGCTGGCCCCGGCGCGGAGCGCGGCGAAGACGTACTCGTCGATCTCGAAGGTCGTCAGCACCAGGACCCGCACCGCGGCGAGGTTGGGGTCGGAGGTGATCACCTGGGTCGCGGCGAGCCCGTCCATCTCGGGCATGCGGATGTCCATGAGCACCACGTCCGCCTTGGTGTCGCGCGCGAGCCGCACCGCCTCGTGGCCGGTGTGGGCCTCGCCCACCACCTCCAGGTCGGGCGCGGAGTCGACCAGGACGCGAAATCCGGCCCGTACGAGGGCCTGGTCGTCGGCCAGCAGGACGCGGATGGTCACAGGTCGCTCGTCTCGGGCGCGGGCAGGACGGCGTGGACGCGGAAGCCGCGCCCGAGGGCCGGTCCGACGCTGAACGTGCCGCCCACCGACAGTGCCCGCTCGCGCATGCCCACCAGCCCGTGGCCGGTGGGCGTGTCCTCGTCGGCGACCGGTTCGGCGGCGGTGCCCGTTCCCGCCCGGATGGCGGTGCCCGCCTGCGGGGCCGTGCTCGTCCAGGTGGTGCCAGCCGTACCGATGGGGTTGTGGCCCCGGCCGTCGTCGGTGACGTCGACGGTCAGGTCACGCCGCCCGTAGGTGATGCGCACCCGCGTCGTGGCCTCGCCCGCGTGCTTGCTGACGTTCGTCAGCGCCTCCTGGACGACACGGAACGCCGTCAGCTCCACAGGGGAGGGGAGCGGCCGGGGGGTGCCTTCGAGATGGCAGTCGACCCGCAGGCCCGCCGCCGTGAACGAGGTGATCAGCTCGGGGAGGCGGTCGAGGCCCGGCGCGGGCTCGGTGGGCAGCTCCTCGGTGCTGCCGGGCCGGCGCAGCAGCCCGACCGTGGTGCGCAGCTCGTCCAGAGCGGCACGGCCGGCCTGGCGGATGTGGCCGAGCGCCTCGCGGGCCTGCCGTGGCTCGTCGTCCATCACGTGCGAGGCGACCTGCGCCTGGACGTTGATGAGCGCTATGTGGTGGGCGAGCACGTCGTGCAACTCCCTGGCGATGCGCAGGCGCTCCTCCATCACCCGCCGCTCGGCCTCCTCCTCCCGGGTCTGCTCGGCCCGACGCGCCCGCTCCTCGACGGCGGTGACGTACGCGCGGCGGTTGCGCACCGAGTCGCCCGCCGCTGTCGCCATGCCGATCCACGCGACCTGGCCGGCCACCTCGGGCCCGAACCACGACGCGTCGGAGAACGTGATGCGGGCCGCGGCGAGGACGAGCGCGGAGATCACCCCGATCCTCCACGCGTCGCGGCGGGGGCTGTGCGTGGCCATGGTGGCGATCGCTATGGCGGGGACGAGGTCGAGGGCGCTGCGCGTGCCGCCGACGACCACGTGGGCGACGAGACCGGCCAGGGTCACGGCCACGACGACGCGGGGCCACGCCCGCCGGAAGATCAGGGCGGCGCACATCACCGCGCCCAGCACCACGGTGGCGGGGGTCAGCGGCGAGGTCTCCCTGGGATGGCCGGCCTGCGGGGCCATGACCGTCACCGCGAAGGTCACGGCGGCGATGACGGTGTCCACCACGTACGGGCGGGAGCGGATGGCGTTGCGCAGTCCGGTCAGACGACTCACGTCCTCACGTTAGGGCTGACCTGGCCCTGTTTCCTCGTCCGTGGGGAGAATACGCCGCTACCGCGATCGCAGTACGCGGCCGTGGCGGGTACGCCGCCCGCTCACAGGGCTGGAGTTCACCGGGAGGGAGATCTCGTCGTGGAAAATCCGCGTCAAGTCCTCATAATGGGGAATCTTGATCCGTGCGGAGACGGTAACGCTGCCGAACAAACCGGCCGGGTCGGGATATGTCGGCAAAAGATTCTTGACTCTGTCGTGAACGTGGCTTTCTTGGTCATGGGTGCAGTGTTGCTGCAGGTCACGTTGCTGCTGGTCACAGGTCAGCGGGGGGTCAGGCCCCGCTGGGTCGCCCGTGGTACGACCGTTCTTCGCCTTGACCGAGGTCTTCGGACCACGGCGAGTCGTACGGCGACACAGTAAGGAGAAACCATGGCCAACAGGGCGAAACCGAGACAAGCCCCCAACCTGCTCGGTGAGCTGGCCGCGGAGTTCGCGGGCACGTTGATCCTCATCCTCTTCGGTACGGCCGTGGTGGCGCAGGTGGTCGCCGGCGGCATCGGCGACCACGACAGCATCGCGTGGGCCTGGGGACTCGGTGTCACGCTCGGCGTCTACACCGCGGGCCGGATCAGTGGCGCGCACCTCAACCCCGCCGTCACGATCGCCCTCGCGGTCTTCAAGGGCTTCGAGTGGCGCAAGGTCCTGCCGTACTCGCTCGCGCAGACCGCGGGGGCCTTCGTCGCCGCGCTCCTGGTGCGGTGGAACTTCAGCGAAGTGCTCTCCATGGCGGACCCGGGCCACACGATCAAGACCCAGGGCGTCTTCTCCACGCTGCCGGGCAACGGCGCCCTCCCCGTGCACGAGTGGGGTGCCTTCCGCGACCAGGTGATCGGCACGGCGATCCTGCTGTTCCTCGTCCTCGCCGTCACCGACCTCAACAACAGTTCCCCGGCCGCGAACCTCGCGCCGTTCATCGTCGGCCTCATCGTCGTGGCGATCGGCATGGCCTGGGGCACCAACGCCGGCTACGCCATCAACCCCGCCCGTGACTTCGGCCCCCGCCTCGCCTCGTTCCTCACCGGGTACGGCACGGCCTGGCGAGATCAGTACGGCAACCTCTATTTCTGGGTGCCCATCGTGGCGCCGATCATCGGAGGCCTGCTCGGGGCCGGGCTCTACCAGGTGCTCGTCGCCCGCTTCCTGCCCACGTCGGCGGAGCCCGAGCCAGGTACCGTCCCTGCAGAGAGGGAAGTCGTCTGAGGCGCCGGCCGGCACATTCGCAGGGCACAAAGGAGGCAACATTCCATGGCTGACTTCGTTGGAGCGGTCGACCAGGGCACGACGAGCACCCGCTTCATGATCTTCGACCACGGCGGCAACGAGATCGCCCGCCACCAGCTCGAACACCAGCAGATCCTCCCCCAGGCCGGGTGGGTCGAGCACAACCCCGTGGAGATCTGGGAGCGCACCCGCGCGGTCGTCGAGACCGCGCTCGGCAAGGCCAACCTGTCCGCGTCCGACCTCGTCGCGCTCGGCATCACCAACCAGCGCGAGACCACCGTGGTCTGGAACCGCAGGACCGGGCGGCCGTACTACAACGCCATCGTGTGGCAGGACACGCGGACCGACCGCATCGCCAGCGCGCTGGAGCGCGAGGGCAAGGGCGACGTCATCCGCCGCAAGGCCGGCCTGCCCCCGGCGACGTACTTCTCCGGCGGAAAGATCAAGTGGATCCTCGACAACGTCGACGGCGTGCGGGAGGCCGCCGAGGCGGGGGAGGTGGTCTTCGGCAACACCGACACCTGGCTGCTGTGGAACCTCACCGGCGGCACCGACGGCGGCGTGCACGTCACCGACCCCACCAACGCCAGCCGCACGATGCTGATGAACCTGGAGACGCTCGACTGGGACGACGAGCTGCTGTCGTTCTTCGGCATCCCCCGCCAGATGCTGCCGCAGATCCAGCCGTCCTCCAACCCCGCCCTGTACGGGGTGACGCGGGCCGACGGTCCGTTGCGCGGGGAGGTCCCGCTCTCCGGCGACCTCGGCGACCAGCAGGCGGCGACCGTGGGGCAGGTCTGCTTCGGCGTCGGCGAGGCCAAGAACACCTACGGCACCGGCAACTTCCTGCTCCTCAACACCGGCAACGAGCTGGTCAGGTCCAAGCACGGCCTGCTGACCACCGTGTGCTACCAGTTCGGCGAGGACAAGCCGGTGTACGCGCTGGAGGGCTCGATCGCCGTGACCGGCTCGGCCGTCCAGTGGCTGCGCGACCAGCTCGGCATCATCTCGGGCGCGGCGCAGAGCGAGTCGCTGGCCCGGCAGGTCGACGACAACGGTGGGGTGTACTTCGTGCCCGCCTTCTCCGGGCTGTTCGCGCCGTACTGGCGGTCCGACGCGCGGGGCGCGATCGTCGGGCTGTCCCGATTCAACACCAACGCGCACATCGCCCGGGCCACGCTGGAGGCGATCTGCTACCAGACGCGCGACGTCGTGGAGGCCATGCAGAACGACTCGGGCGTCCCCCTCGACGTGCTGCGGGTCGACGGCGGCGTCACCGCCAACGACCTGTGCATGCAGATCCAGGCCGACATCCTCGGCGTGCCGGTCTCCAAGCCGGTCGTGGCCGAGACCACCGCGCTCGGCGCCGCGTACGCCGCCGGCCTCGCCCTCGGCTTCTGGGGCTCCACCGACGAGCTCAAGAGCAACTGGAACGAGGACAAGCGCTGGCTGCCCACCTGGGCCGAGGAGAAGCGCGCGGAGGGGTACGCCGGCTGGAAGAAGGCCGTGGAGCGCACGATGAACTGGGTCGACGTCGACTGATCAGATGTAGTCCCTCTTTTCCTAGGAGGCCCGACCGGTACGCCGGCCGGGCCTCCGGCATGTCGGGGCACCGCCTCGACGGGTGGTGGCGCGGCCCTGGTCCACCAGGAAGGCCGAAATCGCCCTGTTCATCGGAAGTTCGCGGGGAGTTCCGGCCGGGGCGCGGCTCCCGGAACGGGTGCCGGCCCGGTGTTCCCCCTGGTAGACGAAATTCCTTCTGTGGCTAGCGGCATCTCCTGACCAATTTGACCGATTGGTGTCAGCAAAGGCTGATATTTCCCGACATGTCGTGCGGTGAAATGGTCCGTCTGTCTCATCAACCCCCCTTGGACCTGGCACGCCCCGCTCAGCCGGGTCCAGAGACAGAAGGAGAGACTCGTGAGACGAGTCGCGTTCCTCGCCACGGCCACCGCCCTCACGTTCGCCGTCACCACAGTGACAACGAGCACCACGGCGAACGCCTTCACCCCGCCGAACATCCCCTCCGCGAGCACGGCGAGCTCCGAGCTGGCCGCCCTCACCGTCGACATCGAGAGGAACTCCGGCACCTACAACCGCGACCTGTTCCCGCACTGGATCACCATCTCGGGCGCCTGCAACACCCGGGAGACGGTGCTCAAGCGCGACGGCTCCGGGGTGGTGACCAACTCCAGCTGCGCCGCGACCTCGGGCAGGTGGACCTCCCCGTACGACGGCGCCACCTGGACCGCCGCCTCCGACGTCGACATCGACCACATGGTGCCGCTCGCCGAGGCGTGGCGCTCCGGGGCGTACGCCTGGACGACCTCCAAGCGCCAGTCGTTCGCCAACGATCTCACGAACGCCCAGCTCTGGGCCGTGACCGACAACGTGAACCAGGCCAAGGGGGACTCCGACCCCGCGAGCTGGAAGCCCCCGCTCACCTCGTTCTGGTGCACCTACGCGAAGGCCTACATCGACGTGAAGTACGAGTGGGGCCTGACCGTCCAGAGCAGCGAGAAGTCGGCGCTGTCCGCCATGCTCGGCTACTGCTGACCCGGTAGCGCCGGCCGGTCACCGCTGACAGGCCACGCGGGCCGCCGTCCCCTCGCCGGGCGGCGGCCCTCGTCATGTTCCCATGCCGGTGCTACCCGATTGTCGGCTAGTGCTCCGGCGTTCACGCCGGGGGTGAAGGCCGGCGCGGGAGTGCCTGCTAGGGCGCGAGCGTGCCCTTGCCTTCAGGGTTTGCTGGTCGATCCACCAGGTGCAAGGGGCCAGGACCCCGGACCGGGGTGCTGTTTCGCTCGTCGATGGGGTGCCCGGCGAGGTAGGTGGGCGGCACCGATCTGGTCTCCAGGTTTCTCAGCTGTTTCTCGCACACTCATGCGAATACCTGAGATCGGCTGGCACGCTTTCCCCTGTGCAGCTTCGTTACTCCTACCGCATCGATCCGACGCCGGGTCAGCGCATCGCGCTGGCCCAGGCGTTCGGGTGCGCGCGGGTGGTGTTCAACGACGCGTTGGCGGTCCGCGACCAGGCTTACGCGCAGGGGTTGCCGTTGGTGATCGATGCCGAGCTTTCGGTCCGGGTGATCACGGCGGCGAAGAAACGCCCTGACCGGGCGTGGCTGGGTGAGGTGTCGGCGGTGGTGCTGCAGCAGGCGCTGGCCGACTGCACCACGGCGTTTCGCAACTTCTTCGCCTCGGTCACCGGCAAGCGGAAGGGCCCCAGGGTGGGCGCTCCCCGGTTCCGGTCGCGTAAGGACCACCGGCAGGCGATCCGCTTCACCCGCAACGCCCGTTTCTGCATCACCGAGGCGGGGCGGTTGCGGCTGCCGAAGATCGGGGATGTGCCGGTGCGCTGGTCGCGCCGGTTGCCTGGCGGTCCGTCCAGCGTGACGGTGATCAAGGACGCGGCCGGGCGGTACTTCGCGTCGTTCGTGGTCGAGGTCGGCTGCGAGCCGCTCCCGGCGGTCGGCGCCGAGACCGGGATCGATCTGGGGGTCGGGCATTTCGCCGTCCTGGCCGATGGCCGGAAGGTCGGCTCTCCCCGGTTTCTGCGCCGGGCTGAGAAGAAACTGAAGAAGCTTCACAAGGCGCTGTCGCGTAAGGAGAAGGGGTCGAGCAACCGGGCCAAGGCCCGCACCAAGGTCGCCCGGGCGCACGGCAAGGTCGCCGATGCGCGCCGCGAGTTCCACCACCAGCTGTCCACCCAGATCATCGGCGAGAACCAAGCCGTGTATGTGGAGGACCTGGCGGTGAGGGGACTGGCGCGTACCAGGCTGGCCAAGAGCGTGCACGACGCCGGGTGGAGCTCGTTCGTGGCCATGCTGGAGTACAAGGCGAAGTTGTACGGGCGGACATTCGTGCGGATCGACCGCTGGTTCCCCTCCTCCAAGCTGTGTTCGGGGTGCGGGGTGGTCGCCGAGGCGATGCCCTTGCAGGTACGCGAATGGGCCTGCGTCTGTGGCGCGGTGCACGACCGGGACGTCAACGCCGCGCTCAACATCCTCGCCGCCGGACGGGCGGAGAGACTAAACGCCTCCCACACCCGTGGGCGGGACGGCGCAAACCGTCCCGGTGGAGGCAGGGTAAGACCACCGCTCGCGGTGGCACCAGCCGATGAAGCAGGAAGCCACCGAGGTGCCGCATGAACCCGCGCGGCACGGTCGAGAATCTCCGGCATTCATGCCGGGGAGCGCGTCAATCGCGTTGGTCACCGGTGGTGGGAGACGAAGCCGACGTGAATACGCGGGGCGAGCGCCCGGTGAGGCGGTTCGCCGGCCGCGCGCCCGCACAGCGGGACGACGGGCGTGCCTGACCCGGTGCTCAGATAGGCGTCCGCGATGTAGCCGCCGGTGCTGATCATGTCCCAGTACCTGCTGGTGCCGTACGTGCCGGAGACCGGGTCGCCGACCTTGCGGCAGACGACGGTGACCCGCTGGCCGTCCCGCCGCGTGCCGACCACCTTGCTGTCGGCCGACGCGTCGGCCCGTACGTTGATCGGCTCGCCGGTCAGGGTGTTCACGGTGACGGTCACGTCCCGCCCCGAGGCGGCCGGGGCCGCGCGCTCAGTGCCGGCCGTGACCGCGTGGGCCGTGCCGCCGGCCGCCGTCACGAGGACCGGCCCGGCCAAGGATGTTACGGCGAACGGTAGCCCGAGCATCGCGATCCGCCCCCGGGACGCTCGCGAAGCGGGTGCGGCGGTATGTGTACGCATGGTGACACCTCTTCCTGGCATGTGCCGGCGCTGGACCGGCGTCCCCCGAAATGACTGCCTATCCGAGTAATGTCACTACGCGCGGTCACCGGTCCAGCCTGGCGCGCACGCATGGGGAAATCGGGAAAGTGCCGTACACCAGGCGTTCAGGACCGTCGGCGTGGCTTTCCACAAGCGCTGGACGGCGGCTCAGAGTGAGCGAAGGTGGTCCACGGCCGCGCGGGCGACGGTGCCGATCGCCGCGTCGGCCCTCGGCTGGTTCTGGGCGGTGCCGATCGAGCGGGTGAACACCGCCACGGCGTAGCGCGCGCCGTCGGGGTACTCCACGACGCCGACCTCGTTGCGGATCGTCGGCAGTGATCCCGTCTTGCCGCTGAGGACGACGTCGTCGTAGGGGAACCCCGACGCCAGGCGGTGCGGCCATACCTGCAGCCCGAGCAGGCGGCGGATCGCGGCGCACGCCTCGGGCCCGGCGGCCTGGTCGCGCCACACCATGCCGAGCAGCCGCGTCATCTCCCTCGGAGTGCTCCGGTTGGTGTACGCCGGGTCGAGGACGCGCAGGCGGCCGACCGTACGGGGGTCCAGCGGCTCGGTCAGGACGGCCGCGTCCGCCTCCAGCGCCGCCAGCAGCCCGCGGCAGTCGTGCTCGATCCAGGTGTCCTTCAGCCCCCAGGCCGCGAGCATGGCGTTGACCGCGTCCAGCCCGACGCGCCGCGCCACGACGTCGGCGGCGGCGTTGTCGCTGACCGCGATCATGAGATAGGCCAGGTCGCGAAGGGAGAGCGTCGCGTCGTCGAGCATGACGGCCAGCCCCGTGCCGCCCGCCGTGCGATCGGCGGTCCCCACGCGGCAGAGCTCCGCGGGGTCGAGGATCCCGGCCTCGGCCTGCCGGTAGAACTCCACCAGCAGCGGCAGCTTGAAGACCGACGCCAGCACCACGGGCTCGTCGGCGCCGATGCCGATCTCCGCGCCGGTGTCCAGGTCGATCACGTGGAGGTTGCCCGTGACGGTGGCCGCGCGGAAGATCCCTCCCAGGTCCGGGGGCCTCATGCGAGCAGCCCGGAGGCCGGCCGGGGGCTGATCCGCTGAACCCGCGCGGCGCCGTCGTCGACCATCCCGGCATTGTCCCGCAGCACCCGCACGGCCACCGCGCAGAACCCCGCCATGGTGTCGGACGGCCGCTGCCAGGCCACCGACACGCGCCAGGCCAGCGGGTCGCCGAGCAGCGGACGCCAAACCACCCCCGGCTGCTCGGTGCGGGGCCCGAACGCGATGGCGGTGCCGGACAGGACGAGCCCCAGGGTGAACTGCGGGTGCTGCCCGTGATGCACCTCGCCGGGGACGAACCCGTGGCGGCGGCACTCGGTCAGCGTCTCCTCGTACAGGCCGGGCTCGCTCTCGCGGGGGAACAGCACGAGGTGCCGCGTCGCCAGGTCGGCCAGGTGCACGGAGGAGAAGGCCACCAGCGGATCGCCCTCGGGCAGCAGCACGCCGGGGTGCTGGACCAGCACGGGGCCGAAGCTCAGCCCGGTGGCGCTCACCGGGTGGCGGATCACGCTGCCGTCCAGGCCGCCGTCGGCCAGAGCCCTCACCTGGTCGGCCGTGCACATCTCGGTGAGCGCGAGCCGTACCTCGGGGTGCGCGTCGCGGAATCCGGCCAGAAGCGCCGCGATGGCGGACCCGCCGAGGTCGGGCGGCACGCCGACGCGCAGGCTCGCGACGCCGTCCCCCGCCGCACGCGCCATGAGCTCGCGGAGGCGGTCGACCCGGCCGACGATGTCGCGCGCCTCGACGAGCAGGAGCCTGCCGGGCTCGGTCAGGCGGACCTGGCGGCTGGAGCGGTCGAACAGGCGCACGCCGAGCTCCTCCTCAAGGCGCTTGATTCGCTGGCTGAGAGGCGGCTGCGCCATGCCAAGCCGGACCGCCGCGTTGCCGAAGTGCAGTTCTTCGGCCACCACGGTGAAGTAGCGGAGGTGCCGTACGAGGTCCATCAACAGCGACTATATCTAAATCACTATGAGTCCGACCTGTATACCAGTATTGGACATCACCCCCGATCTTCTGCTGTCCTCCTGCTGATCGAAGGGGGATCGATGAGACGGACAGCCGTGATGGTGCCGCTCGCCGTGGCGGGCGGCGTGGTGCGCTGGAGCCCGCCGTGGTGAGCGCGCTGCGGAAGCCGATGCCCGCCGTGGTGAGCGAGGGCACGGCCAGCGCCATCACGTTCCCCCTGGCACGGCGGGCAAGACCGGAACCGCCGAGTTCGGCTCGGGCGAGGAGCCGCCGACGCACTCGTGGTTCATCGGTTACAAGGGCGACCTGGCGTTCGCCGTCATCATCGAGGGCGGCGGCACCGGCGCGCCGGTCGCGGCCCCTATCGCCTCCCGTTTCCTCTCGGGCCTGCGCCGGTGAGCGCGGGGGCGGTGTACGGCCGCCTCAGCGCCGGTCGCGGCCGGTCACCAGGTCGCGGAGCCGGTCGGCGGTGCCCACGAACGGGCTGGTCGCCTTGAGCAGCCCGGGATTCGGCGGCGTGTGAGGGTGCGGGCGGGTCGGCGCCATCCGCTTGGCCCGCTCGATCTTCGCGCCGAGTTCCATGGCCCGCTCGGGGCTGAGCACCAGGCGTAGCTCCGGCCAGACCTGCTCCTCCTCGTAGGCGATGTGCTCGCGTGCGTCGTTGATGAGCCCGACCAGCATCTCCTCGTACCGCACCTCGCCCGGCTCGTAGTCGATCAGGTGGTCCAGCAGGAACTTGGCCGCCTGCTCCTGCTTGATCGCGTGGTCGGCCAGCTCGTTGCCGCGCGGGACCAGCTCGCGTACGGCCGGCCAGAAGTACTCCTCCTCCACGGCCTCGTGCTTGGACTCCTCGGTGATCAGCTTGTCCACCTGCTGCTTGCGTGCCAGCAGCCCCTGGTACTCGCTGACGCCTACCACGGGAGGTCCGGCTTCCAGCGCTTCCAGCAGGTGCCTGACCCTTTCATGGTCTCGTTCGAGAACTTCGAACACGTTCGCCATGGCTTCCTCCAATGCCGGTGGCGGCGTCCCCTCCTTTGGGCGTTGCCCGCGTCGTCGCAGGTAAACATGGGTTTCGGATCGGGAAATGATTTTGTCGGACTGTTCCCATACGCTCCCGTCATTCGATCAAGGAAGGGATGCCGGAATGCCGCCACGGAGCACGTATCTGGAGCTGTCCGAGGACACCGGGAGCGCGCACAAGTTCTACGAGGTAGTGGTCTCGGGCACCCAGGTGACCATCACCTACGGTCGCATCGGCGAGCAGGGGCAGACCAAGGTCTCGGCCTTCCCGAGCGCCGACAAGGCGGAGGCCGTGGCGGCCAAGAAGATCGGCGAGAAGATCCGCAAGGGGTACGCCCACGCGGTTCGCGGGGCGCGCGCGCCGCGCGCGGTCACGCGGCGGGCCATGGTGAGCACCCGCTCGACCGCGAGCCAAGCCCCGGTGCTGTGGCGGTTCGCCAGCGGCGCGGCGGCGTTCGGCATCTTCGTGGACGACGAGCGGTGCTGGGTCGGCAACCAGAACGGCGACGTCTACACCGTCACCCACGGCGGCACGGTCACCGGCCACATCCGGCTTCCCGACGGCGTCAAGTGCATCGTGGCCGACGACTTCTGGATCTACGCCGGCGCCGACGACGGCAGGGTGTACGACCTGAGCGGGAAGGTGCCGCGCGTGGCGTACGAGATCGCCGAGGACGTCGACATCTACTGGCTCGACATCCACGACGGCGTGCTCGGCGTCTCCGACCGCGCGGGCCGGCTCACCACGATCGACCACGAGGACGAGTTCCAGTGGGCCAGAACCGGCGAGGGCAACGCCGCGTGGATGGTGCGCTGCGAGGCCGACGCGGTCTACCACGGGCACTCGCACGGCGTGGCCCGCTACGACGCGGCCGACGGCACGCCCGTGTGGCACACCGGCGTCGACGGCCAGGTCCTGTTCGGCTGGCAGGAGGACGACGCCGTCTACGCCGGGACGAGCCACAACAAGGTCTACCGGCTCGGCAAGGAGAACGGCTCGGTCGACGCGGTCTACCGCTGCGACGGCGCCGTGTTCTCCTGCGCCGCCGCGCCGGACGGGCGCTTCGTCTTCGCCGGCGACAACCACTCCTCCATCTACTGCTTCGACCAGCGGGGCGAGCGGCTGTGGAAGCTCGGCACCGGGTGCGGGTCGGCGTTCTCCATGCAGTTCCTCGACGACCGCCTGTACATCGTGACGACCAACGGCACGCTGGCCTGCATCGACGCGAGCGAGGAGGCCATCAGGGCGGCCCAGGGCGGCACCGTCCCCGAGCCGGTGGACGTCAAGGCCGCCGCGAGCCTGGCCGTGGTCGAGCCGTCCGTCGTCCTCGAGAGCACCTCCCACGCGGGCGACGGCATCGTGGTCGAGTGCGTCCGCGACGGCGACCGGCTCCGCGTGCGCGTGCTCAGCCCCGGCTACGACCCGCTGTGGAACGTGCAGTTCCCGAAGGGGGTGCGCGAGGCCGGGGCCCGTTACCTGGTGCAGGGCATCCGGTCGTCCGAGCGTGGCGGCTTCTACCGCGCCTACGGCGACATCAAGCGCCTCCTCTGAACGGCCCGGCTCAGCCCTTCTCCGCGCCCTCGTTGGCGCCCCGGATGAAGTACCGCTGGAAGACCACGAAGATGATCGCGACGGGGATGGTGGCGAGCACCGCCGCACCGAGCTTCAGGGGATACTGCGTGCCGACCCCGAGGGAGCCGCTGACCAGGTCGGCCAGCCCGCGCGGCAGTGTGAACAGGCTCGGACTCTGCACCGCCACCAGGCTGTGCGGGAACTCGTTCCACGTCCCCTGGAAGGACATGATCGTCAGGGTGATCAGGGCGGGGCGCCCCATGGGCAGCACGACCGACCAGAAGGTGCGGAACACCCCCGCGCCGTCGATGCGGGCGGCCTCCTCGACGCTCACCGGGATCGAGTCGAAGAACTGCTTCATGATGAAGACCCCGGCCGCGTCCACGATCACCGGCAGGATCAGCGCCGAGTAGCTGTCGTACATGCCGAGCTGGTTGAGCACCAGGAACTTCGGGATGAACAGCACGACGCCGGGCACGGCGATGATCGCGACGATGGTGCCGAACATCGCCCGCCGGCCGCGGAAGCGGAGCCGAGCGAGCGCGTACCCCGCGAGCGAGTCGAAGAAGACGCGCCCGATGGTCACGATGATCGTGACCAGGAGCGAGTTGCCCAGCCAGAGGGGCAGGTCCGTCCCGAAGAAGACCCGGTCGTAGCCCGCGAGCGACACCGGGTGGGGGATCGGCGACAGCGGGTTCGCCGTCGCGTCGGGCTCGGTCTTGAAGGAGTTCGCGATCTGGATGACGAACGGGTAGAGGAAGACCAGGGCCGAGAAGATGAGGACCGCGTAGCCCACGAAGGCGGAGACCAGGCTCCTGCCGTCGGCCGGCCGGCGGTTCGCGGTCCGGTCGGTGTTCACCGGCATGTCACGAGCTCCTTCGCGTGCGAGGGCCCGCGTCCGCGACGCGTTCGCGCATCACCCATCGCTGGACCAGTGTCAGCACCACGATGATCAGGAAGAGGATGAACGAGATCGCCGTTCCTGACCCGTAGTCGAAGTTGCGGAACGCCGTCCGGTACGAGAGGTATGCGGGCGTCAGGGTGGTCTTGGCGGGGTTGCCCTGGCTCATCACGTACACCTGGTCGAAGACCTGCCAGGTGCCGATCAGCCCGAGCGTCAGCACCAGGAAGAGGCTGGGCTTGAGCATCGGCAGCGTCACGTAGCGAAGGCGCTGCCAGCGGTTGGCCCCGTCGAGAAGGCTCGCCTCCTCCAGCGTGACCGGGATGTCCTGGAGCGCCGCCAGGAAGATCAGCATGAACGTGCCGGAGGTCGTCCAGACGACCAGGATGATGATGGTGCACATGGCGACGCTCGGGCCGGACAGCCAGTCCCACCACGACAGCCCGAACGGCCCGCCATCGGTCAGCGCGGCCGGGGGATTGTCGCCGTCGACCAGGCCGATGCCGCTGAGCAGCAGGTGCAGCAGGCCGCGCGAGTCGGAGAACCACTCCGGGCTGCTGATCCCGAACGTGCCGAGCAGGCTGCTGACCGCGCCGGAGTTGGCGAAGATGAACAGGAAGACGACGCTGACGGCCACCGAGCTGGTGACCGACGGGAAGAAGAACGCGCTGCGGAAGAACGTCTTGCCCTTGAGCATGCGGCTGTTCACCACGAGCGCGAGGCCGAGCGCCAGCACGGTCTGCACCGGCACGACGATCGCCACGTAGTACACGTTGTTGCGGATGCTCGTCATGAAGTCCTGGCGGGCCAGGTCGTCATGGGTGAACAGCCGGGTGTAGTTGTCGAGGCCCACGAACGGCGTACGGCCGGTGAAGGGGCTGCCCTGGCCGTTCCAGGAGGTCAGGCTCACCCACAGCGCCATCACGATGGGCAGCAGCATGAACAGGCCGAGGATGACCACGACGGGGGCCAGGAACAGCCATCCCGCGAGGTTCTCCCTGGTGGCGGAACTGCGACCGATGCGGCGGTGGGCGCTCCCGGACGTGATGTCCACCTTGTCTACCTCCTTCCGGTAGAGATTTCCCGAAGGGCCCCGCCCGCCGCCCCGCCCCGCGTGGAGTGGAACACGAAACGCGAGGCGGCGGGGCCGTACCCGGGAGTGACTCAGCCGGTGAGAGCGTCTTCGGTGTTCTTCTGCATGCGCGCGAGGATCGTCTTCGGCGCGGTGGTGTCGAGCTGCTGGAGCCCGGCGTCGAAGTCCGCCAGCACGCTGTCCATCTTGGGGGCGTTGACCGGCCCCTGGGCGTAGTCGGCGCCGTTCGCGAACGCGGTGTCGTCCGGGAACTCCTTGGTGAACTGGTCCTTGGCCGACTGGCGGGAGGGCATCACGCCGAACGCGCGGGCGAACGCCATCTGCTGGTCCACCTTCGTCATCGCCTCGACGAAGCCGACCGCCTGCTCCTTGTGCTTGCTCTTGGCCGCGATGCCCCAGCAGTTGGTGAAGGACAGAGTGCCCTTGCCCTTCGGGCCGGCGGGCAGCTCGTAGGCGGTGTACTTCAGGTCGGGGTAGTCCGCCTTCATGGCGCCCTTGATCCAGTTGCCCTCGATGGTCATCGCGGCCTTGGCCTTGCCGAACGCCTCGCCGCCCCAGCCGGAGTCGAGCTTCTTCGGGTACTTGGCCAGCCCGCCCTTGAGCATCGACCGGACGTAGTCCAGGGCCTTGAGGTTCTCGGGGCTGTCCGCGGTGGCCCGCTTGCCGTCGGGGCTGGTGAGCCAGCCGCCCGCCTGGACCATGAAGGCCCCGATGCGGTCGCGCGTGTCGCCGAGGGCGAGCGGGACGACGCCCTTCGCCTTGATCTTCTCGGAGACGGAGGTGAGCTGCTCCCACGTGGTCGGGACGTCGGAGTCGCCGAGCCCCGCCTTCTTCCACATGTCGTTGTTGACGATCAGCGCCAGCGTGGAGAAGTCCTTGGGCACGCAGTAGAACTTGCCGTCCCGGGTGAAGGTGGTGCGCAGGCTCTCGTAGAAGTCGTCAGGGTTGGAGATCTTGTCCCCGTACGGCTCCAGCGCGCCGACGCTCGCGTAGTCGGCGAAGCGGGCGGCGTCGACGTAGAACACGTCGGGCGGGTTGTCGCCGGCGAAGGCCTGGCCGAGTTGCTGCGTGAGGTCCTGCGCGGGCGTCACGGTCGCGCCATTGCCGCTGGTCTTGGCCCACGCGGCCGCCGCGTCCTTCACGGCGGCCGTCTCGGCGTCGCCCGAGGAGCCGATGAGGATCTGCAGGGAGGCCGGCCCGCTGCTCTGCGGGGTGGTGCTCTGGCCGGCGTTGTCGTCGAAGCCGCTGCCACAGGCCGCCGAGGCAAGGAGCGTGCCGCAGGCGGCCGTTGCGAGGGCCGCCGTCCGGAGGTGTCTGCGTTTCATCGCGCTGTCCTGATCTTCGTGATGGGTGGTGAGTTCCCGGAACGCTCAGGCCGACCGTCTGCGGACCAGCGATGGCTGGAGCAGCGCGTATGTCGGCTGGGCTTCCGGGGTGGCGGTGACCGTGGATCCCCGTTCCACGTCACCTTCGTCCGTGCGTCCCCCGACGTCGTGGGCCCCCGCCTGCCGTGCCCGCGCGCCGTCCCCGTCGAGCGTCTGGAGGAGCAGGGACACGCAGCGGGCGGCGACCTCCGCGAGCGGCTGGCTGACGCTGGTCAGCCCGACCGCCCTGGCCGACGGCGTGTCGTCGAAGCCGATGACGGGGATGTCCCGCCCCGCCTGGAGCGCGCCGAGGGCGAGCGAGTCGCTCGCGCAGACCAGCGCGGTCACCGGGCGGTCGGTGTCGAGCAGGGCATGGGCGGCGGCCTCCCCGTGGGGGACGCCGTCCTGGGTGCGGCAGTCGAGCTCCGCGATCTCCGCAGGGCCGGTGCCCCCGGCGGCGAGGGTACGGGCCCAGCCGTCCCTGCGGTCGTCGCCGACGCCGGATCCGGCCGGCCATCCGAGGAAGCCGATGCGCCGGTGGCCGAGGCCGAGCAGGTAGCGGGTCGCCATGGCGGTCCCCGCCGCGCCGTCCACGTCGACCCAGGGGTACTGCCGGTCGGGCGGCACGCCCCACGGCCGTCCGAAGGTGACGAACGGGATCCGCTGGTCGAGCAGCCAGGCGGTGCGGGGGTCGCCGTAGTGGGTGCTGGTGAGCACGAAGGCGTCCGGCTCGTACGAGCCGAGCAGGTCGTCGAAGGTGGCCAGCTCCGCCTCGTGGTCGTCCGTCGTGTACAGCAGGACGCGGTAGCCGGCCCGTGCCGCCGACTCGGTGAGCCCGTGCAGGAAACGGTCGAAGACGAAACCGTTGATGCCGTCGTCCTGGGCCGGCTCGATGCGTGCGGCGATCAGCTGCGACCGGCCGGTGCGCATCTGGCGCGCGGCCTGGCTCGCCCGGTAGCCGAGCGCCTTCACGGCCTCCAGCACGCGGAGGCGCGTCTCCTCGCGGACCACTTCCGGGGAGTTCAGCACGTTCGACACCGTCTGCCGCGACACGCTCGCGTACCGCGCCACATCGGCGATCGTCACCTTGTTAGCCATGGGCACCTTTCGGCATTTGATCGTTCAAGACGGACTATGGCACGATTGGATCGTTCAAGTAAAGACAATGTTTCGTAAGCTGCAAGCGGAGGTCATCCCGCCTTGCGGTGCCGGCTCGACGTGACCCAGGGGGCCCATCGGTGTTCGACCACGGAGCGACACCCGAAGCCGAAGACGTCTCCACCAGCGTGGCAGACCTCGAAACGGCCTTCGGGGCACCCCCCGACGCGACTCCTGACGTCTCACCGCGGCTCCAGCCGCTGCTGCACGACCTCGTCAGCGTCGTCCTCGCGCCGACGAGCGCGCTGAGCGGCGCCGACGGGCAGATACGCCCGGACGGCGCGCAGGGCTTCTTCCACGCGGACTCGCGAGCCCTGTCCGAGGTCGGGCTGCTGGTCGACGGCCGCGAGCCGGAGCACATCGGCCACGCCCTCACCGGGCCGGGCGGGGCGCGGTTCGTCTCCCTGCTCCGGTGGCTCGGCGACCCCGGCCCCGACCCGACGGTGCGCCTCGACCGCGCCCGCCAGGTCACGCCGGGCGGCATGGAGGAGACCATCGACATCGTGTCCGCCTCCTCGGCGACCGTGACGGCGACGGTCACGATCGACCTGGAGTGCGACTTCGCCCCGATAGAGGTGGTGAAGTCCGGCGGCGACACGAGCCCCGCGGCGAGTGCGAGCGGCGCGCCGGGCAGCCTCTCGTGGGGCTCCCACGGCATCCGCGTCACCGTGACGGGCGACGGCGCCCACGCGGAGACCGGCACGGCCGGCCGGGGCGCGCGGCTGCGGTGGGAGGTCACGCTGTCGCCTCGCGGGCGGGCCACACTGCGCTGGAAGACAGGCGTCCATGACCCGAAGGCCGTCGTGACGGCGCCCGCCGGTCCCGTCGAGTGGGGACGGCCGCGCGTCACCGCCGCCGACCACCGCCTGGTCCGCCTGCTCGACCAGTCGCTCGACGACCTGCGCTCGCTGCGGCTGGCCGAAACGGGCGCCCCCGGAGACACCTTCCTCGGCGCGGGCGTCCCGTGGTTCCTGACGCTGTTCGGGCGCGACAGCATCTGGGCCGCCCGTATGCTCCTGCCGCTCGGCACCGGCCTGGCGGCGGGCACGCTGCGCGTCCTCGCGCGCCGTCAGGGCGCGAAGATCGACCCCGAATCCGGCGAGGCCCCCGGCAAGATCATGCACGAGCTGCGGCGGCACGAGTTCACCGTCACGGGGAACCGCCTGCACCTGCCCGCCGCGTACTACGGCACGATCGACGCCACCCCGCTCTGGGTGAGCCTGCTGCACGACGCCTGGCGCTGGGGCATGCCCGAGCAGGAGGTGGCCGAGCTGCTTCCGGCGCTGGAGGCCGCGCTCGAATGGCTCGGTGGCGACGCCGACCCCGACCGCGACGGCTTCGTCGAATACATCGACACCAGCGGGCACGGCCTGGCCAACCAGGGATGGAAGGACTCCGGCGACTCCGTGCGGTTCCGCGACGGCCGCCAGGCCGTGGCGCCGATCGCCCTGGTGGAGGTGCAGGGGTACGCCTACGAGGCGGCCAGGCACGGGGCGGCGCTGCTCGCGGCCTTCGGGCGACCCGGCGCCGACCGCTGGAACGCGTACGCGGACGCGCTGGCAGAGCGGTTCCGCGCGACGTTCTGGGTCGACGGCCCGCACGGTAGGTACCCGGCCCTCGCCCTCGACCGGGACAAGCGGCCGGTGGACGCGCTCACCAGCAACATCGGGCACCTGCTCGGCACCGGCCTGCTGTCCGCGGAGGAGTCGGCGGCCGTCGCGGCGCTGCTCGCCTCGCCCGCCATGGCCGGAGGCTTCGGCCTGCGCACGATGTCCGCGCGGGACGGCGGCTTCAGCCCCCTGTCGTACCACTGCGGGTCCATCTGGGCGCACGACACCGCGATCGTGGTGGCGGGCCTCGCCCGCGCCGGGTTCGGGGCCGAGGCCGCGCTGCTCGCCGAGGGCCTGCTCGCCGCGGGGGAGACGTTCGGCTACCGGCTGCCGGAGCTGTACGCGGGCGACGCGCGCGAGGCCGTCGTCCAGCCCGTGCCCTACCCCGCCGCCTGCCGCCCGCAGGCCTGGTCGGCGGCGGCCGCGGTCACCGTCCTCCACGCGGCTCTCGGCGTCTACCCCGACGTCCCCTCCGGCCGCGTGTCGCTCCGCCCGATGGCGGGGGCGCCGCTCGGCGCGGTCGCCGTCGGCGGGCTGCGGATCGCGGGTGCCGAGGTCGGCGCCGCCGTGGACAAGGACGGCGCTGTCACCCTGTCCGGCCTGCCCTCCGGTCTCTCCACCGACCTCACCGGCGTTCTCTGAGCGCTCCCACCCGGTCGGAGGGCGCCATCGCCGGGTTGACGATGAGGATGTGGCAGCGCGCGTGCCGTCCCAGCTCGCGGCTGGCGCTGGCGTCCATCAGGGCCGCGATGCCGCCGTGGGTGGGAGCGCCGATCACGATGACCCGCGCCCCGATCTGGTTGGCATGCTCGGCCACCATGCGACCGACCGCCCCGTGGTCGGCGGCCCCGTGGTCGGCGCCGCCGAGCAGCACGTGCCCGACGGCGGTCACATCGCTGCCGGCGAGCCGCTTCAGGTGCTCCCGCACGGTCGCGCGGGCGACGTCCAGGCTCTCGCCCTCGGCCACCGCCTCGCCGGTCACCGCGCTCTCCCACGCGTGCAGCACGTGGACGGGCCGCCCGCTCAGCGCGGCCAGCCGGGCGGCCGCGGCGGTCACCCGCGCGGCGGCCGGGGAGTCGTCGATGGCGGCCACGATCGGCGCCAGGGCGGCGCCGCCCCCGGTGGTGGGGGAGGTGTGCCCGTTGGCGGGCGCCCCGTCGCCGCCGACGTGGACGAGCGTGACCCGCGGGGCCGGCTCCCCGGCCTCCACCGTCTCCTCCGCGCCCGCGGCCTGGACCCGCTCCGAGTGGGCCAGGTGGCCGTGGGCCGTGGACAGGATCACGATGCCGAGGATGAGCGTCCCCGCGCCGATGTAGAAGGGGACGTGGATGTTGGTGTGCTCGACGAGCTTGCCGGCGGCGAAGGGAGCGAGGCCGCCGCCGATGAACCGGACGAACCCGTAGGCCGCCGAGGCGATCGGGCGCTCGACGGGGGAGACGGTCATCACGGCCTGCGTGGTCACGGTGTTGTTCACCCCGATGAAGATCCCGGCCACGATGACGGCGGTGATCAGCACGGGCGGGTGCGTCGTCCAGATGGCGATGACCAGCACGGTCACTGCGAACAGCGCGAGGTTGGCGTACAGCGTGCGGGCGATGCCGAAGCGGCGCTGCAGCCAGGGAGCCCCGAAGACGGCGAAGACCGCCACCAGGAGGCCCCAGGCGGTGAAGACGAAGCCGAGCTGGATCGCGCCGAGGCCCATCGGGAAGGGCGCGTACCCGAGGACGGTGAAGAAGGCCCAGTTGTAGCAGAGCGCGGTCAGCGACATCGTCAGCAGGCCGCGGTGCCTGAGGGCGCGCAGGGGCTCGAGGATGCCGGTCTTGCGTGCCGGAAGCGGCATCGGACGCACCAGCACGGCCGTCGCGATCATGGCGATGGCCATCAGCGCCGCGACGCCGAAGAACGGCCCGCGCCAGCTGATGTCGCCGAGCAGCCCGCCGAGCAGCGGGCCCACCGCGATGCCCAGCCCGAGCGCCGCCTCGTACAGGATGATCGCGCCGACGAAGCCGCCGCTGGCCGAGGCGATGATCACCGCCAGGGAGGTGGCGATGAAGAGCGCGTTGCCGACCCCCCATCCGGCGCGGAAGCCGACGATCGCCCCGATGCCGGGTGAGGCGCCGGCGAGCGCGCTGAAGACGACGATGAGCGCCAGCCCGGCCAGCAGGGTGTACTTGGCGCCGATGCGGCTGGAGACAAAGCCGGTGATCAGCATGGCGACGGCGGTCACGACCAGGTAGCTCGTGAACAGCAGCGTCACCTGGCTCGGCGTCGCGTTCAGCTCATGGGAGATGGCGGGCAGGATCGGGTCGACCAGCCCGATGCCCATGAACGAGACCACGCAGGCGAAGGCGACCGCGAACACCGCCTTGGGCTGCTTGAACGGGCTCACGCTCGCGCCGCCGGGATGACCACTCATCAATACGCTCCGTCTCGGATCTCGGTGTTCAGATCGCCCGGCGAGTGCCAGAACGGTCGTCGGGCACCAGGCGCGTCAGGCTGTGGACGGCCGGGAGGGCCGCGACGAGGGAGGACCGCTCGGCCTCGCTGAGCTGGGCGAGCAGCTCGGTGAGCAGGGCGGCGCGCGCTTCGCGGCGCTCGGCCAGCGCGGCACGCCCGGCGTCGGTGATGTGCACCTGCACGACGCGCCTGTCCTCAGGATCACCGGCCCGTACGGCCAGCCCGGCCTCCTGGAGGCGGGAGACGAGCTGGGTCATCGCGGGCTGCGTCACGCCTTCGCTCGTGGCAAGGTCGGTCAGCCGGCACGGCCCGGTGCGTTCGAGCGTGGACAGCGCCGCCACCGAGGTGAGGGACAGGTCGCCGCGGGTGCTCAGCCGCAGGACGAGGCGCGTGAGCCCCTCCAGTGCGGCCGTGACCTCGGCGGCGGGGAAGTCACGCGTGGTGACGGAGACCGGCAGATCCATAAGCAACTTATATCAGTGCATTATGTATATGTCCATGTGTGAGCCACGTGGCGGGGTGCTCGCTGTTTCAGCGGAGATGTGCAGCCCTCGGCGGCGAGATGCCCGGTCCCCGGTGGCAGGGGTGCCCCGGCCCTGAGCGGCGGGGCGCCCGGCGTCTCAGCGGCGGGGGTGCTTGAACTTGATGGTGCCCATGCTGACCTGGCCGATCACGCGGAGCACCGGCAGGCCGGGGACGGGGGCATCGTTGGCCTTGTTGACGACGTTCCCCATGCCGCTCGTCACCTTCTCCAGCCGGACGGTCCAGCCCCGGGGCACGATGACGACGATGTTGCCGGCCCCGCACTTGGCGTCGAGCACCACTTCCCGGTGGGGGCACGACGCCTGGGTGAAGTCGATCTTGATGTTGCCCCAGGCGCAGTCGGCGGTGATGTGCCGCGGCACGATCCACGGGCCGACCTGCTGCACGTTCCCCGAGCGCGTCTGCAGCACCAGCGGCTCCTCGGCGACGGCCAGGTGCGTCACGACCGGCAGGTCGGCGATGAGCACGTCCAGCTCGGCGTAGGTCTTCGCCCCGTAGGCCCTGTCGAGCCGCTCGTCCAGCTCCTCGAGGGAGAGCCGGCCGTCGCCGGCGGCGACCCGCAGCCTTTCGGAGACCGCCTCTCGATCGGCATCCGAAGCACGCAGATTACCGGTCAGATCCGTCATGTCACCACGGTAGCTGAGGATGCCGATCTGTCCGAGTCTCCGTACGGTTGAGATCATGGCCGGGGGCACGCGACAGGATGGGCGATTGTGCGGTACGACGGGAGACGTGGCGGATCCTCCCCCCGGCATCTCGGCAGACCGGGATCCTATTGGTGTGATCGGCACCGGAACGGTGGAGATGGACCATAGTGAGCGACGGCAGTTGCCGCCGGCCGTACGCCGGTTGTTCGACGACGGCGGAAACGGGCGCACCCTCTCTGTGGAGCTCCCGGCGGGGGCGGTGGTGTGGCCCGACCCCACCTATGCCCGGTTCCCCTCGCAGCGGCGTCCGGCGTTCTGGCTGAGCCAGGCGCCCGTCACCGGGTCCCTGTGGGCCCGGCTCCGGGCCGACCATCCGCGCTCGGGCCTGTGGCCGGTTCTCATGGAGGACTCCGTCCAGCCGTGGACCGTCGGGCAGATCGCCCCGGACGCGGCGGCCGAGATCGACAACTACAACGTGGACGCGTTCATGGCCGAGGTGTGGGCCGACTGGATCGAGCGGGCCGCCGAGGACCAGGTCGAGATCCTCGACCCGTTCGGACCCCACTGTCCCGGACCGGCGGAGCCGGGTGAACCGCGCACCGACCCCGAGGCCCTGGCCGACCGGTACGCCGCCATGCTGGCCGAGCAGGGGACGCCGGTCGGCCTGGCGGCGGTCCAGCGCGGGGCGGACGCCCTGGCCGTCATGGGATGGCAGGGCGCGCTGCACCACAACGAATGGAACGTCCCCCTCGCGGCCGTGGTGCGGAGCTGGGAGGACAGGTTCGGGGCCCGCCTGGTCGGCCTCGGATTCAACACGCTCGACCTGAGCGTGGCCGCGCCTCCGGTCACCTCGCAGCATGCGCTGCACGTCGCCGCCGAGCACTGGACCTTCTGTCCCGACGCCATCGTCCAGGGCGCGGGCACGTTGATCGACTACGCGGAGCAGATCCGGGGGAAGCACATCTGGTCCTTCTGGTGGGACTGATCTCCCAGCGCGCCGAGGTGATTGTGGCACGAAGTCAGCCCAAGTCAGGACGCGCGTACGAAGGGGGACGGTGACCCGTGAGATGATGTGCTGGTGCTTCGCCGGATCTGGGCGTGACGGAATCGGGGGCGGGGTGCAGGACACCGACGCCAGGCGGGCGGTCACGCACGCGCACGTGCGAGGCTGAGTGGTTGCCCCGTCCAAGAGCAGGAGGTCCGCATGACTGCCGACGCACAGGAGCCGGAAACCGAATCCCCGGACGACGAGCTGAAGCGCAAGTTCCGTGAGGCCCTGGAACGCAAGCGCCAGGGCCAGGCCGAGACGAACGGAAACGGCCGCGGGAAGGACGCCTCCAAGATCCACGGCGCGCACGGCCCCGTCGGAGGCAAGCGTTCCTTCCGCCGTAAGAGCGGCGGCTGAGCGGCACCCGACGCCGTGCCCGCCTGTGAGAGCGCCGGCAGGGCGTGAGAGGCACCCGGCACCGGAGACGGTGGCGGTGACGCCTTGGACGTCCTGCCGGTCCGGCGCTCCGGGCCGTCCTCATGCGCCGAGGCCGGGCCTCCGCCACGTGTGAAGGCTCATCACAGGGCGGCTGTGACGGCGTCCCCGACGCGGATCTCGCCGCGCCCGTCGGGGATCAGGCGGATCCCGAACCAGGTCTTCCCGTCCCAGTTCCGGTGCTGGGAGAGGGTGCGGGTCGGCTCCTTGCCCTTGACGGCGGTGACCGGGTCGACGGTGGTGAGCACGCAGCGGTCGCAATGCTCCCCGACGCGGAACTCGACCTCTCCTATGCGCACCCGCGTCCAGGTGTCCTCGGCGAACGGCTCGGCTCCCTCGATCACGACGTTGGGCCGGAACCGGAGCACCGAAAGGGGCTCGGGGATCTCCTCGCCGCGCTCCACGGCCCCCTCGGCGATCCAGTCGTCGAGCCGCCGCAGCGACGACCGCGAGGCGAGCAGCAGCGGCCCGTCGTCCTGAAACACCATGGTGTCTCCTGGCCGGCCGCCGTGTGACCGCCCGACCGTGCGGCGCAGGGGATCCTCCAGCCACAGCAGCCGGGCGGGCAGGCCGAGCGCCCGCGACATCCACCGGTGGGCCTCCTCGCTCGCCGCCATGGCCGTGTCCAGGCGGCTGAGGCGTACCGGCGTCGGCGTCCCGTCCACGGGCGGTGACAGCTCGATCGGCGGCAGGCCGGGGGCCGTGAGCGTCACCGCGCCACCCGGGGCCGGTGCGGCGGTCACCGAAAGCATCCTCGGCAGGTCGCGTGCGGTGTAGACCTCGCCGTCCGCCGCGACGACGGCCCACCGCCGGTCGCCGTCCAGCCCCCACAGGTCCACGGTCGCGGCGTTCAGCCCCACCCCGCCCATCGACTTAACGGGATATATGCGGATGTTGGTGAGATGCACGATTCCCAGGTTACCCAGCACAGCCGGGCCGGCCCAGAGGATTTCCGCCCGCCGCCCGCTCGAAGCGGGAGGACCACCATGTCGTCAGGCACTTGGGAGCGCTCCCAGTAACTATCCAGGGTCACCGTGTCTCCTGAGGCCAGAGGGGGTCATGAGGTGCGAACGGAGCGAGTTGCGGCGCTTTGACGGCCGATCTAGAGAAACAATCATGTTTCGAGTGATTCACAGCACCGAATTATTGTCGTAACCTGGGTGGGAGCGCTCCCACAAAGGAGGAGCAGGTGTCTGTCACCTTCCGCGCCAATCACCCGTCCCCCTCAGACTTTCTCGGCTGTCTCCCGCTCCGCACGGCCGAGTGGATCCTGTCCGCCGATGCCCGGAGCGTCCACGCGGCACGCGTGCTCGTCTGCCAGGAACTGCGGCGCTGGGGCACCGGAGGGCTCGCCGACGACTGCTCCCTGATCGTGAGCGAGCTGGTGACGAACGCCATCAGGCACGGCGGCACCGCCTTCTCGCTCCGGCTCGGCAGCGACGGGTCCCGGGTCTACGGCGAAGTCTTCGACGCCGGGGACGGCCTGCCTCGCCAGGCTCCCGGAAGCCTCGACGCCACCGACGGCAGGGGGCTTCTGATCGTCGGCACGCTCGCCGACGACTGGGGCGTCGTCGAGGCGGACGGCGGCGGCAAGACGGTCTGGTTCGTCACCGGGCTCGGTGGCGAACCCTTGAGCTGACCTCGCGGTTCAGGGGTCTGTGAGGTCTCGACGAGGCACGGTGATCACCGGGCGGTGTGTGCCTCGGCGACACCGGTACGGCTTGCGCCCGAAAGCGGAGCCCGCCGCCCGACAGGGCAGGGCGGGAGGCGCAAGCCGTACCGGCACCAAAGACGAATAGGAGAGCCGACGCCGCCGGGAGATCGGGAGCCGAGGAGCCGTGGTCATTTCTCCGCTTCGAAGCACACCGCGGCGAGCCGCGCGGCGCGGGCGGTGAGGTAGTCGCGCTCGGGGATGCTCGTCGTACGGCCGGCCGCCACCCGAAAGTCCTCGACGGCCGCCCGAAGGTCGCCGGCCATCTCCAGCAGATGGGCCCGGGCGGTGTGGAACCGGTGGTGCCCCGCCAGGCGTCCGTCGGTGTCGATCGCCTTGAGCATGTCGAGGCCGGTCGCGGCGCCGTGCACCATGGCGGCGGCGACGGCGCGGTTGAGCGTGACCATGGGATTGTCGGACAGGCGTTCCAGCAGCCCGTACAGTGCCAGGATCTGCGGCCAGTCGGTCTCCTCGGCAGTCGGCGCCTCGTCGTGCAGCGCCGCGATCGCCGCTTGGAGCTGGTAGGGGCCGACCGCCCCCTTGGCCAGGGTGGCGGTGATGAGCGCGACCCCTTCGGCGATGGCCTTGCCATCCCACCGGCTCCGGTCCTGTGCGGCCAGCGGGATGGGGATGCCGCGCGAGCCGGTCCGCGCGGCGCGCCGGGCGTCGGTGAGCAGCATCAGCGCGAGCAGCCCGGCCACCTCGCGGTCGTCCGGGAGGAGGGCGTGCATCATCTTGGCCAGCCTGATCGCTTCGCGGGACAGCTCCACGCGGTGCAGGTCGGGGCCGGCGCTGCTGGCGTAACCCTCGTTGAAGATGAGGTAGAGGACGTGCAGCACCGAACCGACCCGCCGTGCCCGTTCTTCGGGGGCGGGCATCCGGAACGGCACACCCGATGCCTTGATGCGCTGCTTCGCCCGGCTGATCCGCTGCGCCATGGTCGCCTCGGGCACCAGGAACGCCTTTGCGATCTCGGCCGTGGTCAGGCCGCCCACCGACCGCAGAGTGAGGGCGATCGCGGAGGCCGGCGTCAGTGCGGGGTGACAGCACAGGAACAGCGTGATCAGAGTGTCGTCCCGGTCCGCCTCGTACGCGTCGTCCGCCGGGGGCGCGGCTCGCCGCTCCGGGGGCGCTTGCGTGGCCACCAGTTCTTCTCGGCGCCGGCGGGCCTGCTCGTTGCGCACCTGCTCGGTCATCCGGCGGAACGCGACCTGGATGAGCCAGCCACGCGGATTGCCTAGCACGCCCTCCTGCGGCCATTGGGCCGCGGCGTCCAGCAGCGACTCCTGGACCGCGTCCTCGGCGGTGTAGAAGTCCCCGGTGCGCCGGGTGAGCACGCCGACGACCTGCGGCGCCAGTTCGCGCAACAGGTCGTCGATGGCGGGATCAGTCAGCGCTCACAGCTCCTCGGGCGGGCCCGACATCACCTGGCGTACCTCGATCGGCATGTTCAACGGCCTACCACCTGGCCCGGGCGCGGCCGAGACGGACGCGGCGATCTCGAACGCCCGCTCCTGGGTCTCGCAGTCGACGATCCAGTAGCCGACCAGGAATTCCTTCGTCTCAGGGTAGGGGCCGTCCGTGACGACGGGGGCACCGCCGTCACCGGACCGCACGATCCTGGCCTGATCGGGCATCGCCAGTCCCTGCGCCTCCACGAACTCCCCTGCGGCGGTGAGCTTCTCGTTCGCGGTGTGCATGAACTCGATGTGGGCCATGACCTCATCCGGGGCCCATGTGCTGATCGGCGGGAAGTCGGCCTGCTGGCCGAACTGCATCAGCAGCATGTACTTCATGTCCTGGCTCCTTCGTTTCCGCGCCCTTCGGCGCTTACCTAGCTCACCTATAGGTAGAAGCACGCCGGCACGTTCTCTACATCCTCGCGAGTATTGCGGAGAAAAAATCCGACCACCGGGAACTTCTCCCGCGGCCCCGAAGGTTCACGGATCAGCGGAAGGCGTCCAGGCCGGTGACGGCGCGGCCGAGGGTGAGGGCGTGGACCTCCTCCGTGCCCTCGTACGTGGCGACCGTCTCGAGGTTCACCATGTGCCGCATGACCGGGTATTCGAGGGTGATGCCGTTGGCCCCGTGGATGCTCCGCGCCGTGGCCGCGACGCGCTGTGCCACGCGCACGTTGGCGAGCTTGCCGAAGCTGACGTGCGCGTGGTGGGCGAGCCCGGCGTCCTTGAGCCGCCCGATCTGCAAGGCGGTCATCATGGCGTGGTTGACGTCGACGAGCATGTCGGCGAGCTTGCGCTGGGTGAGCTGGAACGCGCCGATCGGCCGGTCGAACTGGACGCGGGTCTTGGAGTAGTCGATCGAGGCCAGCAGGCAGGTCCTGGCCGCTCCCGCAACTCCCCAGACGATGCCGAAGCGCGCCTCCGACAGGCACGAGAGCGGCGCCTTGAGCCCCTCGGCCCCCGGCAGGACCGCGTTGTTCGGCAGCCGCACGCCGTTGAGGACCAGTTCGGAGGTGATGGAGGCGCGCAGCGAGAGCTTCTTGTGGATCACGTTGGCGGAGAAGCCCGGGGTCGACGTGGGGACGAGGAAGCCCCGGATCCCCTCGTCGGTCGCGGCCCAGACGATCGCGACGTCGGCCACGGAGCCATTGGTGATCCACATCTTGGTGCCGTCGAGCACCCAGTCGTCGCCGTCGCGGCGGGCGCGGGTGCGCATCGAGCCGGGGTCGCTTCCCGAGTCGGGCTCGGTGAGGCCGAAGCAGCCGAGCGCCTCGCCGGTCACCATGCGCGGCAGCCACTCGTCCTTCTGGTCCTCCGACCCGAACCTGTGGATGGCGGTCATCGCGAGCGACCCCTGGACCGAGACGAAGCTGCGCAACCCGCTGTCCACGGCCTCAAGCTCCCGGCAGGCCAGACCGTAGCTCACGGCGTTGGTGTCCGCGCAGCCGTACCCGGACAGGTGCATGCCGAAGAGCCCGAGCTCGCCGAGACCCTTGGCCAGCCCGCGCGGGTCGGGAATGGTGCCGGCGTCGAACCAGTCGGACACGTTGGGCAGGAGCTCGGCGGTGGAGTAGTCGCGCACCGCGTCCCGGATGGCCCGCTCCTCGCCGGACAGGTCACGATCTACTTCCAGGAAGTCATGAGGGTTCATGCGCAGTCACCTAAGAGAGTCGTGGAGGTGCTCGTTGATGCCGCTCCTGTTACCCAGCACCCAATCACAGGCGCCCGGCGAGCCCTCAACGCACCCGGGGCGGGGCATGTCAGGCCTCTTCGAGGCCCTGGCGGCGCTTCGCCCTCGGGCTGAGGCGCTTCAGGACCCGGTCGAACGCGTCGCCGAAGGGGTTGTCCTGCACGAGGTAGGTCCAGGTGGCGGTGGGCCGCTTGAGGCCGCTGTCCAGCGGGTCGAGCCCGTCGGCGGTGATCACGGCCGTCTCGAACGTCTCGACAGACCGGCTCTCGACCTCGTCGAGCAGCCGCCGGTACGCGGCGACGCCCTCGCGGTGGAACTCGTCGATGGGCTTGAGCCGGTGCCCGAGGGCCCGCAGGTGGATGCCCTCGCGCACGTCGGACATGAAGCCCAGGTGCTCGGTCCAGCACCGGTCGAGGTGGAACAGGACTATCTCGCGGGCCGCCTGGCGGAGCGTGGACTCGCCCACCCGCTCGCCGAGGTCGCTCCAGCGCTCGGGCGCGGCGGTGGCCAGGGCGTCCGCGGCGGCGTCGCCCCGCAGGACCTTGTCGCGCTGCTCCAGCACCAGGTCGCGCTGCCGCTCCAGCAGCCGGGTGTAGCGCCAGGTGTTGCGGTGGATCTCCATGTGGGTGCCCTCGGCGACCCGCTGGGCGTGGCCGACGACGTACCCGGCCCGCTTGTGGCGCACGACGCCGTCGTCGTCGGCGCGCGGGATCGCCTCGTCGGGGGCGTACTGCGTGATCAGGTCGTCTTCGAGGCTCACCATGAACATCGAGCCGCCGGGGTCGCCCTGGCGCCCGGCGCGGCCTCTGAGCTGGTCGTCCAGGCGGCTGCTCGCGTGCCTGCCGGAGCCGATGACGTACAGGCCGCCCAGCTCGGCGACCCCCTCGCCGAGCCGGATGTCGGTGCCACGCCCGGCCATCTGAGTGGACACGGTGATCGCCGACCGGGCGCCCGCGCGGGCGATGATCGCGGCTTCCTCCGCGTCGTTCTTGGCGTTGAGGACGACGCAGTCGAGCCCCTTGGCACGCAGGTCGTCGGCCAGGCGCTCTGACTCGGACACGTCGAGGGTGCCGATCAGGATCGGGCGGCCCGTCGCGTGGACGCTCGCGATCTCGTCGGCCAGTGCCCGCTCCTTGTCGGCGACCGTGCCGAACACGCGGTCGGGCTCGTCGACGCGGACGCACGGCTTGTTCGAGGGCACGACCGCGACCTTCAGGCCGTAGAACTCCCTGAGGTGCTCCTCGACCGCCACCGCCGTGCCCGTCATGCCACATATTTCGGGGTACCTGCGGATGAGTCCTTGGATGGTGATGGAGTCGAGGATCTCGCCGGTCTCGCTGGCCGGGAGAGCCTCCTTGGCCTCGACCGCCGCCTGGAGGCCGTCGGGCCAGCGCTGCAGCGTCGCCACCCGGCCGCGCGACTGGCTGACCAGGTGGATGCGCCCGTCACGGACGAGGTAGTCGACGTCGCGGGTCAGCAGCGCGTGGGCGTGCAGGGCGAGGTTGATCCGCGTCAGCATGTCAGGGGTCTCGTACAGGTTGATGCCGCCCAGGGCCTTCTCGACCGCGTCGGTGCCCTTGGCGGTGAGGAAGACGTTGCGCCCCTGGTCGTCAAGCTCGTAGTGGTAGCCGCGCGAGAGCCGCCGTACGAGCTCCGCCGTCTCCGGGACGTCGGCTCCGGGGTCGGCGGCGCCGGCGAGCACGAGCGGGACGCGGGCCTCGTCCACCAGCACCGAGTCGGCCTCGTCGATCAGCGCCACGGACGGCTCGGGCACGATGACCTCGGCGGCGGCCGTCGCGATGCGGTCGCGCAGCACGTCGAAGCCGATCTCGCTGACCGAGGCGTAGGTCACGTCCTTGGCGTACGCCTCCTGCCGCTCGCCGGGCGTCGAGGACTGGCCGATCCAGCCGACGGACACGCCGAGGGCCTCGTAGAGCGGCCCCATCCACTCGGCGTCGCGCCGGGCGAGGTAGTCGTTGACCGAGATGACGTGCACGCGCTTGCCCCGCAGGGCGTGCCCGGCCGCGGCGATCGCTCCGGAGAGGGTCTTGCCCTCTCCGGTGGCCATCTCGGTCACGTGCCCGGACAGCAGGGCGAGGGCGCCGACGAGCTGCACGTCGAAGGGCCGCATGTCCAGGGTGCGGCGGGCGGCCTCGCGGGCGATCGCGCAGAATTCGGCGAGGTCGTCCATGCGAGGTCGCGGAAGCTCGTCCAGCGCCCTTATGCGGTCTTCATGGGCGCCCGCCTGCGTGGCCACGCGTTGAAAAGGGCCAAGGTTGGCGCTTCCCGGACGATCCAGGAGATTTCTGATCAATTGCGATATCGAGGCCACGTCCCCTCCAACGCCTCCTACTGTAACGGCGTTCCCACGCCTGATCGTCTCAGGCGCTGTGCGCGGGGACATCATGCCTGGCCGAGGCCGGGCGGGTCGACAGGGGGATCTCCTTGACGAAGAAGGCGAGGACGAATCCGATCGCGACGATGGGCGCCACGTACAGGAAGATCGGCGGGAGTGCCTGCGCGTACGCCCTGGCGATCGTCTCGCGCACGGGCGCGGGAAGCTGGTGGACCATCCGCGGCGTGATCGCGTTGACGCTCCGCACCGGCAGCCTCGCCCCGGTCGCGCTCAGGGCGTCCGACAGTCGGTGGATGAAGACGGAGCCCACCAGCGAGGTGCCGAGGGAGGCGCCGGTCTGCCGGAAGTAGTTCACGGCCGAGGTGGCCGCGCCCACGTCCCGGTGGCCGACGGAGTTCTGCACGATGAGCACCAGCGTCTGAAGGACCATGCCGAGCCCGCACCCGGTCACGAACATGTAGAACCCGTTCAGCACCATCGACGATTCGGCGCTCATCCGGGACAGCAGCACGAGCCCGATCGCGAGCAGGCCCATGCCGAGGATCGGGTAGATCCGGTAGCGCCCGGTCGCCGAGATGATCCTTCCCGAGCCGATCGAGGTGATCGTCATCCCGGCGACCATGGGCAGCATCAGCAGGCCCGACCCCGTGGCGCTCGCCCCGTTGACCATCTGCAGGAAGGTCGGCAGGTACGCGATCGCGGCGAACATGCCGATGCCGACGAACACCGAGATCGCCGTCGGGAACACGAACAGGTTGTCGCGGAACAGGTGGAGCGGGATGATCGGCTCCTCCGCCGCGCGCTCGGCCAGCACGAACCCGACGGCGAGGACGACCGCCCCCGCCGCCAGGCCGATGATGACGGGGGAGCCCCAGGCGTACTCCGTGCCGCCCCAGCTGGTGACCAGCACCACGCACGTGGACGTGCCGGCCAGCGTCGCCGTGCCGAGGATGTCGAGCTTCGGCCTGATGGACGGCTTCGGCAGCTTCAGCGCGAACACGGTGATGCCGAGAGCGAGCAGGCCGAGCGGCAGGTTCACATAGAAGCACCAGCGCCAGCTCGCGTGGTCGGTGAAGAAGCCGCCGACGAGCGGCCCGATGACCGACGACAGGCCCCAGACGGCGCCGATGATGCCGGTGTACCTGCCCCGCTCGCGTGGGGAGACGAGGTCGGCCACGATCGCCTGCACGCCGATCATGAGGCCGCCGCCGCCCAGCCCCTGGAGGGCGCGGAACCCGATCAGCTCGGGCATGTTCCGCGCGGCCCCGCAGAGCACCGAGCCGATCAGGAAGATCACGATGGCGGCCTGGAAGACGATCTTCCTGCCGAACAGGTCACCCAGCTTGCCGTAGATCGGCAGGCCGATGGTGGAGGCGAGGATGTAGGCGGTGACGATCCAGCCGATGTGCTCCAGGCCCTTGAGATCGCCGACGATCGTCGGCAGGGCGGTGGAGACGATCGTCTGGTCGAGGGCCGCGAGCAGAAGGGCCACCATCAGCCCGGCGAACACCAGGTTGACCTGACGGCCACTCAACCGTGGTCCTTCGACGTTCATCCACGCCACCTCTCTTATGCGGCCGAGTGGTTCTATCCGCGTTTCCAGCGAAAAAACCTTCGTGCCCTATTCGGCCACCGGTCGCCTCGGCCGCCACCAAGGTCTAGCACGACCTTGGCGCGGTGCCGCCGACGGCTACCCGCGCGCCGAGCAGCGGGACGCCGATGGCCGTGGCGCCCGCCGGCTCCAGGAGCGTCACCACCGAGGCCGTCGTCGCCCGTACGGCCGAGAGCCCCCCCGGCGGCAGCGTAATAGCCCTCAACGGCAAAAACGCCGCCACGGCAATCCCCGCCGGCCTTTCCCGCGACGCCTAATGAATCCGCGGCCGCACATCTTGCCGTCCGCCCGGAATCGCTGTAGGTGAAAGATATGAATTTCCTCTTTTCCGGGGGCCGGAACAAGAGGATGTTTGATGGGGGGCACCTCGGCCACGGGAGGCGGGCTTGACAGAGGTCGTGTACACGGCTGATCGGAAACGACGACTGGCATTCGAGGAAAGGGGTCACCCACGGGGCCGTCCCGTGTTCCTCCTGCACGGCACACCGGGAAGCAGGGTGGGCCCATGCCCCCGCGGATCGGTCCTGTACCGCCTCGGTGTGCGGCTGATCACCTTCGACCGGCCGGGATACGGCGAATCCGACGGCCTGATCGGACGTTCCGTCGCCGACATCGCGCTGGACGTCGCCGCCATCGCGGACGAGCTGGAGATCGACCGGTTCTCCGTGGTGGGACGGTCAGGAGGCGGCCCGCACGCGCTCGCCTGCGCCGCTCTGCTCCCGGGACGTGTCGTCAGGGCGGCGGTACTGGTCGGCCTGGCACCGCACGAGGCGGAAGGCCTCGACTGGTTCGGTGGCATGACCCAGTCGAACATCACGGAGTACACCAAGGCCCTCGCCGGCCGTCAGAGCTTCGCCGACTGGCTGGCCCCGGCCGCGCAGCAGATCAGGACCGACCCGGCGAGCCTGATCGCCAGGCTGTACACAGAGCTGCCGGAGGCCGACCGCCGCATGGTCGCCAACCCCGGGGTCCGGGACATGTTGCTGCAGAACTACGCCGAGGCGCTGCGCCTGTCGGAGGACGGCTGGATCGACGACGCGATCGCCTTCTGCTCCCCATGGGGCTTCGATCTGGCGGCCATCACCGCGCCCACCCTGCTCTGGCACGGCGAGCAGGACAAGTTCTCACCCATCGACCACTCGCGCTGGCTGGCCGAGCGCATCCCGACGGCCGTCATGAGGGTCGAGCGGGACGCGGCACACTTCGGGGCGCTTACCGTGCTGCCTGACGTGCTGCCCTGGCTGGTCACCGGCCTGCCGTGGACGACCAGGGACCAGCGGGCCGCGTGATCACCATGGTTGTGGCTCAAGGTCGCGGTCGATCCTGCGCCACGCCGCCAGGTCCGCGATGTGGGGATGGTTCTCACCCAGGGCATGGTGCATCCCCCTGATCACCTGCTCGCGGAGCCCGCGAGCCTCCGCGGTCTTCCCCAGAGCGTTCAGGGTCATGGCGAAATTGGCCTGGCAGACGAGCGTGTCGGGGTGATCTGAACCGAGGATCTTCTTCAGGAGCACTTCTGTCTCCCGGTCGAGCGCCTCGGCGGCCTCCAGATCTCCCAGCTCGGCCAGGCAGTTCGCCACGTTGATCGCGCAGGTGAGCTTCAGGGGATGAGACGTGCCCACCCTCTCGGACAGGGTGAGCAACGTCCTCTCGGCCAGATCCTTGGCCTCCCCCACATGGGTGAGCTCGCGAAGGTAGGTGGCGATGTTGTTCGCCGCGGCCAGCGTGTACGGGTGGCTCTCGCCGAGACTCTCCGAGAAGTGGAGCATGACGTCGGTCGCCAGTTCGTGGGCATGAGCGGTCTGCCCGACCGTGGCCAGGCAGGTGGCGAACTCCAAGCGGCACGAGAGGGTCTCTGGAGCGGTGTGGCCGTAGCGGCGGATGTAGCGGTCGTGCGTGTCCGTCGCCAGTTCGAGGGCCTCGGTCTCGGCGCCGGTCCTGCGGAGGGAGGTGGCGAGGCTCGTGGCGGTGCGAAGCGTGTCGATCAGGTCGTCTCCGAGGACCTGACGGTAGTGCTCCAGGTTCGTGCGCAGTATCTCGACCGACTGGCTGAGCTGCCCGAGCTCCCTCAGATCGTGTGCGAGGTTGGCCGTCGTGTACAGGGTGTAGGGATGCATCTCACCGATGACCCGGCGGCGGCGTTCCACCGTCTCCATGTCCAGCTCCCTGGCCCGCGAGAAACGCCCCGCGAGACGCAGGCTGACGCCGAGGTTGTGCGCGGCGACCAGCGTGCGCGGATGGTCCTCGCCGAACAGCTCCTTGACCCGCTCGTACGTCTCGCCGTCGACCCGTAGCGCTTCCTGGAACTCACCGAGAGCCCTCAGGTCGGCCGCCAGACCGCCCGCGGTCATGAGCGTGTACGGATGGAACTCGCCCAGCTCGCGGACCTGGTGGGTCAGCACCTGGGTGTCCACGTCGTGCGCCTCCGTGTACCTTCCCATGGAGCGCAACGTGTTGGCCACGTGGAAGCGCAGGTGGACGGTCTGCCGGTCGTCCTTGCCCAGCTTGACGTTCCAGGTCTTCTCCAGGCTGTTCCCGAGGTCCAGGCTCGCCTCGAAGTCGCCGCGCTTCCACAGATAGCGCACCCGGTCGATGAGGAGCTTGCGTGTCGCCTCCTCGTCGCACTCGGCGGCGTTCGACGGCACCAGATGGGGCCAGATCTCCTCGTACCGGGGCCAGTTCTCCGGGTCGTCGGTGTCACCGATACTGGGGCGGGCCGCCACCAGGATGCGGTGCACGTCATGAACGGTCGACTCCTTCTCGGCGGCGTTCATCCGGTCCTGGACCACCGCCTGGATCAGCCGGTGCACCTGTATCGACTTGTCGGCCTGATCCACCCGGGCCAGGGCATACCTGCCCAGTTCCCGGATGGCCGGGCCGATCATCAGCTTCTCGCGCATCGCCTCGTCATAGGGCACCAGGCAGGTCGACATCGCGTCGAGGTAGAGCATGTCCATGGAGACCGGTTCGGGTCCGAAGAAGGCCAGCAGCTCCAGCAGCCTCGCCGACGCGGGAGAACGCTTCTTGAGCCGTTCGAACGACAGGTTCCAGGTCGCCGCCACCGGTGTGGGATAGTCCGTCGGCTGCTCGCCGAGGGACAGCACCTGGGTCAGCTGCTCGCCGAGCAGCCCGACATACTGCTCGGGTGGCATCGCCGTCTCTCCGAGCCAGGCGCTCGCCTGCTCGATCGCGAGGGGCAGGTCGCCGAGCGCCGAGGCGACATTGTCGGCATCCGGGGAAGTGAGCCCGGAGACCCGGCGGAGCAGGTGCTCGACGCTCTCCGGGCGATCGAACACGCCGACCTCGAGCGGATTGGCGATGCGCGACCACGCGGGGTTGCGCGAAGTGATGAGGATGTGTCCGGTACCACTGGGAAGGTAGGTCTCGAGCTCGTTGGGGTTGTCCGCGTTGTCGAAGATCAGCAGCCACCGGGAATACGGTCTGCCGATGCGCAGCGCCTCTCCCGCCGCCTTGGCGGTCTCGGCCACGGTTTCGGCTATTCGCACGCCGAGCTTTTCCGCCAGCTCCGCCATCTTCCTGTTGATGGGTTCCACGTGTTCCGCCGCGATCCACCAGATCACGTCGTAGTCCGCCATGAACCGGTGGGCGTATTCCAGGGCCACCTGGGTTTTGCCGACACCGCCCATGCCGTGAAGCGCCTGGGGGCCGCTGATGATCTGGTCCCGGAGCTTCTCGAGAACACTGTTCCGCCCGGTGAAACCGGCGTTGCGGTTGGGGACGTTCCAGATGGGGGGCCGGATGCCGGGGAAGCGCGGGCCGGTGGTGCTCGGACCGGTGGGGAAATCGGCGAGCTGTTCCAGCCGGTTCATCTCCCGCAACAACGCCTCGATGGCCTGAGCCTCGTTCAGGCGTGTCAGGTCGATCGCCGGGGTGTCGCTCAGCAGCTGCGCCGGCCGTACGTCGGCGACCCGGACCGGTAACGGGGGAACGCGGCCGGTCTCGGCCTCCTCCGTGCTCCACATGTCCTGACCCCGCGCCGAGCGCATATAGGCGGCGGAGAGCACCGCGACGGTCCGGCTGTAGGGCGGGACCTTCTGCGAGCCCTCACCTTGTGCCGCGGTCAAGGAGTTCTCGTTGCGCTGCATCACCCGGAAGCCGGCCCGCTGGAGGATGAAGGCTATCCAGTCGGCCCACATGCGATCCTCGGGAACGTAGCTGAGGAGGACATCCGCCGTGACCGCCGCCGGCCTGCGGACGAACTTGTCGCGGAAGAGAAGGCGACGCTCCTTCTCCATCGTCGGCATGGACGTGATCTCGCCTTCAGTGATCATCCCGACGAGTCGTTCGAAGGCCGCGAGAAGCGAGGTCGGGGACCCGGGAGCGTCACCGAACGCGGCGAGGGTCTCCTCGTACGCGTAGAAGCACTTGTAGGGAATCTCCACCGCACCCCAGTAATCGCGTGCGCGCTCCGCGTTCATGCTGGGGGGGAACCCGTCGAAGCGCCGTCGCGCGAGATCGCGTCCCGCGTCGAGCTTCTGCTTCTCGCCGTCGTCGATGCGCATGGGCACCGGCAGGATCCTGATGTTCTGGCCGCTGTAGCGGTTGTTGATGTGGTGGGCGACGGCTGCCGCCCCTTCGATGCTCTGGTCGCTCAGCGTGAAGCACATGACGACGGTGCGGGGAAAGTGCACCGTGCAGATGTCGGCGATGTCGCTCAGACCGGTGCGACTGTCGATCAGGATGTAGTCATAGTGCCGTTTCATGTCGGCCTTGAGAGCGTCGAAGAACTGGCCGCCGCCGAGTCGTGTGTAGAAGTTGTCCCAATCGAAGGCGGAGACCAGGGAGGCGTAGGCGCGGTCCTGGCGGCCGGCGGAGATGAAGTCGAGCGTGCCGCTCTCCGGAAAGAAGTCCCAGTTCAGCGAGACCGCGTGCCGCTGGACCTTCGCGTAGTCCAGGTGCCAGTCACCCGGCCGCGGGTCGGGGCTCAGTGTCGCGAGGGAGTACTCGTTGATCATATCGATGACGCCCGCGGTGCCCCCCACCGTGTTGTCGTCAAGGAAGGGATGAAAGAACTTGTGCAGGCCAGGAGACTCCAGGTCCCAGTCCAGGACCAGTACTTTCTTCCCGTTGCTCGCCAGAATCCACGCCGTGTTGGCGAGGGCCATCGTGCGCCCGGTACCCCCTTTGTAGGAGTAGAACGTGATGATGTGGCCTTCGGGAGCGTCACTCATGGTGGAGCCTCCGCGTCGTTGCCGCCGGACAGGGGACCTTGCAGCCTCGGTCGCTCGATGGACGCATGCCCCTTCGGGGGGTGCGCCGGAGCATGCCGGAGATATTGGTTCATCGCCGACCGGGCCATCTCGGGAACCGCTTTGCAGAACTGGTCGAATGTGGCCATGCCATCGGTGAGGGATCTCTGCATGGGGCGTCCCTCGGTGAGTTTGTGCGGAAGGGTCGCTTCCAGCTGACCTCGCAGGCGAGGCTCCGCCTCCGCGGTCTGTGCGTCTTCCCTGTTCCACGGCACCATCACGGTGATCCATGGCTTGCCGGCCTCGTCGAAGCGGCGCAGCGGCTCGGCGAGCCTGGTGTAGGTGGTGGCCCAGGCGTCCAGCAGGAGTAGTCCCGCGCTCGTCGGGGGCTTGTCGCTGAGAACGTGGTCGTAGTGGTCGTCCAGAGATCCGATCTCGGGCCGGAAGCCGAGGTTTCGCACCAGGTCCGCCGTGTGGGAGGCCAGCGGCCTGTTCAGCGTGGGCCGGTAGGGATTCCACTCGTGCGCGCTGTGCCCATAGTGATAGGGGCCGCGGCCTTGCGGCAGGGTGTCGATATCGGGAGCCACGATGGTGACTTTCAGGCGGTGACCGTTGGGCCGCCGTGCGTCGTGAGGTCCGAAGGCGCTCTCCAGGGACTTGTAGTCCGCCGGACCCACCGAGGGCAGGTTTACCGCCTGCCCGACTTCCACGATGCGTCTCGCCAGGGTATAGACGGCGGTTTCATACGCATTGCGGAACTGGCGCAGCTTCATGATCCCGTAAAAGCCGTGCTCGACATACTGAGGTCCGAGGCCGGGCTGGCTGTAGTGAATATCCTGCGCCACTTCCGGAAGCGCGTCGGTGGGGACCGGCACCCAAATGGCCGGGACGATGACCTCGGCGTTTTCCCCGCCGCGCGCCCGCTCGTGCAGTATGCGCTGCGAGAACGCGGTCCATTCCTTGCCGCACTGGTCGCTGTCGAAGTAGCGCCTTGAGTAGAGCGGGACGAAGACCCTGCAGGTGGCGAGGCTCTCGGCGAGCCGTTCTGGCCAGTAACTACCCGAGTGCATCTCCCGGTCCATGAACCCGGGCTTGGCGCCGTGGCCGAGGCCGCTCATGACCATGACATGCCGGCAGAGATCGGTGAAGAGCTTCTCTACCCATTGATCAGGATCGTAGGGGTCGTTTGGATCATGCTTGGGAGTGTGCGCGTAGCTGAGAAAGAAGTACGGGCCGCCCTGTGTATCATCTGACACTCGCAGATGTCACCTCCAGCCCAAATCCTGCGAGATTCATTACTGTAGATTCGCACAGTAGGCCGGGAAATGACGCCAGGCAATCAGAACGAGAAAATCATCGCCGATTAATGTTCGGTACGAAAACGGGTAATCGGGCGGTCGTGAGGGGTGACGCGTCCCTGAGAGGCCTGGTCACGGCGGATCCCTCGACCGGGGAGAAGCCCGGCCGGGAGGCTTATGAGCGGTCGGTGGCGCCCGTGCGCTGCTCGGACCACGCCCTTTTGTGAGCGGCGGCGGCCTGGCCGGCCTCGTTCTCGGCCGCGGCGTCGACCGGCTCGTCAAGCCATGGAGAGACCGTCTGGCGCATGATGTCGACGAACCGTCGTCCAGAGTCGGTAAGGACTCCGGATGCGGCCAGGGTGTCGACCGCCTCGGCCGTCTGCGCGCGCCAGCGGGCGAACTGGACGGCCGCGCGATGGGCGGCGGCGCCCTCGTCGATCAGGCGCCTGACCCGCCAGAAATCGGTGACCGCCAGGTGGGCGTAGGTGCCCTGGAGCAGCCCTTCGAATGGGCGCGGGTCCTTACGCCAGGGAGCGTAGTAGAGCTTGGTGTCCTTCGGATCGTACAGACCATGAATATCCAGAATGGCGCCCAGTTTGACGTGCTGGAATTCGTGGATCAGCAGCAATGCCAGGGAGGCCGCGTCCGAGGGGAGCGCGGCGGCGACGGCGCCGAACGCGTTGCGTGCGGTCGAGCTGACCTCAGAACCGTCGGCGGAGGGCTCGAGAGGCATGATCACACCGAGCCCGGCGGCGAGGCCGGGCGCGTACCTCGGATGGTCACGAACGATGAGCTCGCCCGCCTCCGCGAACATCGTCGCCCAGCGGTCGAACTCCTCGTCGCTCAGCCGTGCGGCGGCGGGCCACTGATGGCAGTCACGGTAGAGGTCGACGTCGTCGAGCGACACGGTCCAGTCGCCCGCCACGAGGCGGCGCACCGGGAACCACTCGGGGGTGCGGCGGGGATCCGCCAGATCGACGAGCAGGCCGCGTCCCTCGGCGTGGACGGTGAAGCGACCCTCCGAGGTCTCCACCGTCGCCTCGGCGGCCTCGCCGACCTCCAGACGGCCCAGAGACGGCAGGTGGAGCGCCCCACCGCGAATCGGCACCCGGAGTGACGCCTGGACACCGGCGCGGATGGCGGCGACCGCCGCGATCGCCGCCAGGTGGCCGTCGTCGGTGCCGCCCGTAAGACACCGGACCGCCCAGACGCGCACGTACGGATGCGCGAGCACGGCGTGGAGCACGGGACGCGCTTCGCCGTCGATCAACGTAAGGAGGCGCCAGGCCTCGACGGACGTCGAGGCGCCGCCGACGCTGGCGACAAGGGTGCGGCGCAGGCTCTGCTGACCCTCGTCGAGACGCCTGACGGCCTCGGCCCCGCCGTAGCCCGCGGCGAGCGCCGCCAGGTCCGCCTCAGGAAGGGTGTGCGTGGCGCTGTCCACGGCGGTCACCGCGCCCTGGATGTGGGTGATCAGACGCAGCAGGTCGGCGCAGTAGACGCTGGGGTTGAGGAAACCGGATCCGGTCTTGAAGCGATGGGCGTAGAGGCCGCCACCGCACGAGGACACCACAGGGCATGACCGGCACTCGTCGCTGAGACCGGTCAGCCCCGTCTGGCGGCCGGTGATGCCGGGATGACGGGCCACGACGTCCAGGGAGTGGTGCTCGACGGTGAATCCGGTGGCAGGGGCGCCGTCATAAGCGGTTTTGAGGGAGTCGGCCTGTTCGTAGGACCCGTCGGTCTCGATCACGACGAGATCGCTGGGCTCCAGCCCGAGCGACTCGGTCAGGCTGCTCCTGGTGCCGAGGGTGCGCAGCGCCGAGTCGAAGATGCGCACGCTCATCGGCCTGCCGTCGGCCAGCCACCGGTCGAAGATCTGTGCGAGCCACTCGCCGTGCTCGCCTGGCCTGCCGGATGGCGGATCGTCCCAGGTGGCATGGGGCAGGAGGAAGTCGACCCGAGGGGGCTCCAGGTCGGCCAGCGCGCCATAGACGGCGATGGGGTCGTTCGCGACATCGACCGTGCACAGCAGCCCGGAGTACAGCCGGCGGTAGCGCCCTCTCAAGAGGTCGACCGCGCGGATCACCTTGTCGTAACTGCTTCGCCCGTTCGCGTACAGACGATGCCGGTCGTTGGCGACGCGGTCGCCGTCGAGGGATATGCCGACCTTGATCTCGTGCTCGGCGAACAGGTCGCAGAAATCCTCGTCAAGAAGGACGCCATTGGTGTGGATCTTGAGGTCGAGATGGCATATGCCGTCGAGCGCCTGTCTCAGCGCGTCGGCGACGCGGCCGAGCCGTTCGCGGCCCGCCAGCAACGGCTCACCGCCGTGCAGCACCACGTCGACGCCCGACAGCTCATGATCTCTCGCGTGGCCGGCGATCCTGGCCGCCGACCACGCGATCGTCTCGTCTGACATGACCGTGGGACGGCCCCGCCAACTCTGATCGGCATGCTCGTACACATAACAGTGGTCACAAGCCAGATCGCACCGGCTTGCCACCTTTAGCACGAATTGCCGAAACGGGAGGCCCGGGTCGTTCACGGAAGACGCTTAGATCGATGAGTTGAAGGCGGCGACGCTGACTCCGGCATTCGACATCGGAGGTTGATTGAGGCCGATCAATCCGGCGTCGGCCAGGGAGCGGACCCTCGCCAGCGGCAGGTCTCTCACATCCGTAAGAGGTTTCACGGCTCCGGGCTTTGAGTCCTCGGCGATGTCGTTCTTCATGGTCTCACCTATTTAGTCCGGAGTATTGATTAGCTTCAGGATACTAACAAGCTGTGATTGCCGCGTCACGGAACGTAAAAAATCACTGACAGGCTCGCCCACGACATAGGAAACAACGATACGCCGTTGGCGTCGCGGTTGGCGCGGCCGATCGCCACGGAATCCGGGTGAATTGTAGCCGAGCTGGGGGTAGGTATGGGGGTTGATCAACCTAAAATATTGTATTCTTTTCGGCATCCTAAATCCCGTCTGGTGCCAATCGTGCGTTCGGGCATCTTATGTGCTCTATGTCCGGGTATGGGGTGATGGAGCCGGGACGGATGCGCCGCAGGTGGCGGTGATCTGGCGCTTTCCCGCTTCCTTGTGAAGGGCTCTCCGCGTCCGCTTCCGATAAAGATCAAGTCTTGCGATCATTGCCCGATAAATCCGTAGAGTAGGTAAGTAAGAGTGTATGTACTCTATGTCCGGAATGTTCAGAGATGAGTCCCGGGCAGACGTACGGTGAGTGGCGTGGACGCCCGGCCTGTCCGGCTGCGAGCGGAGGCCGCCGCAGACATTCATACCGTGTATTTCGGGCTTGTGGCATTCTCGTGTCCCGTGTCCAGAGGGGAAGGGGGTGCGAGAGATGTGGCTTGAGTTTGACTTTTTAATCGGCGATCAATGCTGGATGCCGAGGTCGCATATGGTGACCTTGGATCACTTGCCATGAAGACCCTTGACACGGTTTCGATTACCGGTTCCAGTTGACGCATGGAGGGCATTCCGGAGGCTGGATTTCCGGCGCTCTATCGTGCTGCCGATCAGGGGGCCATCGTCGGGCAGCGCAGGTTGCTCACCGCTACCTGTGTGCGGCTCTCGTCACTGGTGATCGCGGCGGTCTTCGGCTCGTTCAGCCTGGACGCCGGGCGCGTGGACGCGGCCGCGATCGTCGCCGCCGGGGCGCTGGCCTCGGCGCTGGTCACCGAGGTGTACCTGCTCACCGTCCGTCCTGATCGCCAGTGGTACGAGGCCAGGGCGGCGGCCGAGTCGGCGAAGACCCTGGCGTGGCGTTACCTGGTCGGCGGCGAGCCGTTCGGCTGCGACGCGAGGGACGACCAGAGCGTGGATCTGCTGCTGCTCCGGAGGTTCTCCGAGATCACAGGGGCCATCCACTCCTTCGCCCCGATCCCCACGCTCGAAGAGGAGTGCCAGGTCACCGCCACGATGCGGAGCATACGGGCGCTGTCGCTCGACGAGCGCAAGCAGCGCTACATGCACGGCCGGATCAACGAGCAGCGCGTCTGGTACATCGTCAAGGCGCGCTACCACGAGCGCCGGGCCGCCCAGTGGTCGGTCGCCTTCGCGGCGATGGAGGCCGTGGGCCTGATAGCCGCCGTGCTGAACGCCACCCAGCTGGTGAACCTTGACCTGCCCGGCATCGTCGGCGCCCTCGGCGCGGCGGGCATCGCCTGGCTGCAGACGCGGCAGCACCAGCAACTCGCGACCTCGTACTCCATAGCGGCGCTTGAGCTGGGGGATATCGTGTCGCGTGCGGAATGGCCTCGCACGGAGCCCGAGTGGGCCCATTTCGTCGACGAGTCGGAGGAGGCCATCTCGCGTGAAACCATGTTGTGGCGAGGTTCGCGCAGCTGACGAGGCTCCTCCTCGCGGGCGTTCGTCCTCTGAGGGGGCACTTCTGGGCGGCCGGCCGGCCTCGCGTGAGGCGCCGCATCCGTCCGTGCGCGAGAGGGTCCGGCCCTTCCGCGTCGCCATCTCGGGTCATCGCGGGCTGCCGTCGCGTACGGCCGCGCTGGTCGAGGCCGCCATCAGGCGGACGCTGGCCGAGCACGCCCCCGAGGTGAGGGGGGTCTCCTGCCTGGCGGACGGAGCCGACCAGATCTTCGCGCGGGCGGTGGTCGACCTGGGCGGCACGCTGGAGGCGGTGGTCTGCTCCGAGAGCTACCGCGAGGAGCTTCCCGCCGACACCCACGCCGAGTACGACCAGCTCATGGGCCTCGCCGAGAAGGTCCACCGGCTCCGGTACGCCGAGTCGACCTGCGAGTCGCACATGCAGGGCAGCCTGCTCATGCTCGACCTGGCCGAGGAGCTGTACGCCGTGTGGGACGGGAAGCCGGCCCGGGGCTACGGAGGCACGGCCGACGTCGTGGCCGAGGCGCGGAGGCGCGGCATCAGGGTTCACGTCATCTGGCCCGAGGGCGCCCGCCGCGAGTGAGCCCGCCGCGAGTGAGCCGAACGCGGAGGACGCGCCGCGAGTGCGCGGTGCGGGACCGGCGAGAGTTCTGTGCGCGTACCTGACAGGGGATGACAGGTACGCACTCCAGGATGGACTCATGACCACAAAAGCAAAGCTTATAGCGGTGACCATCGACTGTGCCGAGCCCAAGAAGCTCGCCGAGTTCTATTCGCGGATCACCGGGTTCGAGGTCCAGTACGCCGAGGAGGAGTACGCCGGCATCGGCGACGGGACGACGAGCATCTACTTCGGCAGGGTCCCCGAGCGCAAGCCGGCGGTGTGGCCGGGGCCCGACAAGCAGTTCCACCTCGACTTCCGGGTGCCGGACGTGGACAAGGCCGTGCTGGAGTACATCGAGCTCGGCGCGACGAAGCCCGACTTCCAGCCCGGGGACACCTGGACCGTGCTCGCCGACCCCGAGGGTCACCTCTTCTGCGTGTGCCCCGAACGGTCCTGACCCGAGGACGGCTCGACGCTCAGGTCGACGCGGCGCAGGAGCTGGGCGTTGAGGGCCACGACGATCGTGGACAGGCTCATGAGGATCGCGCCCACCGCGGGGGAGAGCGTGATCCCCACCGGGGCGAGCACCCCGGCCGCCAGGGGGATCGCCACGAGGTTGTAGCCGGTGGCCCAGGCGAGGTTCTGCAGCATCTTGCGGTATGTCGCCTGGGACAGCCGGATGACGCTCACTACCGAGCGCGGGTCGTCGCTGACGAGGACGACGCCCGCCGACTCGATGGCCACGTCCGTGCCGGCGCCGATCGCGATGCCGACGTCGGCCCGCGCTAGCGCGGGAGCGTCGTTCACCCCGTCGCCGACCATGGCGACGCTCAGGCCGCGCTCCTGGAGCTCGGCCACCTTGGCGTCCTTCTCCTCGGGCAGGACCTCGGCGAAGTACTCGTCCACGCCGAGCTCCTCCGCCACCGCCCGCGCGACCTGCTCCGCGTCACCGGTGATCATGACGACACGCCGGCCGAGCCGGTGCAGCTCCTGTACGGCCTCGCGGGACTCGGGCCGGATGGCGTCCTCAAGGGCGATGGCGCCGGCGACCCGGCCGTCCACCACGACGTGGAGCACGGCGGCGCCGCGCTTCTTCCACTCGTCGGTGTCCAGCTCGGGCAGTCCCAGTTCGCGAAGCAGCGCGGGTCCGCCCACGGCCACGGTGTGCCCCTCGACGGTCGCCTGGACGCCGCGGCCCGTCATGGAACGGAAGCCGGTGGCCTTGGGAAGCTCTCCCCGGGCGCGGGCGGCGGCCACGATCGCGCGGGCGAGCGGGTGCTCGCTGTCGCTCTCGACCGCGCCGGCCATCCTGAGAAGCGTGTCCTCGTCGCCGTCGGCGGCGAGCAGCCCGGTGACCTCGGGCTCTCCCTTGGTGAGCGTGCCCGTCTTGTCGAACAGGACGGCCCGCACGGTCCGCATCCGTTCGAGGGCGATCCGGTCCTTGATCAGGATGCCGTTCCTGGCGCTGATCGCCGTGGAGATCGCGATGACGAGCGGGATGGCGAGCCCGAGGGCGTGGGGGCAGGCGATCACCAGCACCGTGACCGTGCGTTCCACCGCCTCGCGCGGGTCGCCGAGGGCGAGCCAGACGGCGAAGGTGAGCGCGCCCGCGGCCGTCGCGATGTAGAAGAGCAGGGCGGCGGCACGGTCGGCGAGCGCCTGGGCCTTCGAGCGGGACGACTGGGCCTGCTCGACGAGGCGGCGGATGCCCGCCAGCGCCGTGTCCTCGCCCACGGCGTCGACCTTCACCCGGACCGCGGAGTCGAGGGCGACCGTTCCGGCGACGACCCGGTCGCCGGCCTTCTTCGGCACCGGACGGGACTCGCCGGTCAGCATCGACTCGTCGAACTCCGCCTCGCCCTCGACGACCACGCCGTCGGCCGGTACGCGCGAGCCCGGACGGACCAGCACGACGTCACCGGGGCGCAGCTCGCCGGTGGGCACGGTCTCCGTGCCGCCGTCGGTCACCCGCTCGGCCTCGTCGGGGAGCAGGGCGGCGAGCGCGTCCAGGGCGCTGGACGCCTGGCCGAGCGCACGCATCTCCAGCCAGTGGCCGAGCAGCATGATGTCGATCAGCAGGGCCAGCTCCCACCAGAAGTCGAGCTGGAAGAACCCCAGCGCGGTGGCGGCGCTGGCTCCGAAGGCCACGGTGATCGCGAGGGAGATCAGCAGCATCATCCCCGGCGCCCGGCTCCTGATCTCCTCGGCGCCGCCCTTCAGGAAGGGCCATCCGCCGTAGAAGAAGACGATCGTGCCGAGCGCGGGCGCCACCCAGCCGGAACCGGGGAAGTGCGGCGGCGTGAACCCCAGCCACTTCTGCACCATGTGGCTGTAGACGATGACCGGCACGGAGAGGACCACGCTGATCCATAGACGGTCCCTGAACCGCGCGGCATGGTCGCCGTGCCCGTTCCCGTGATGTACGGCCGGACCGGCGTGGCCGCCGTGCCCCGGATGGTCCGCGTGGTCGACGGCGGGGCCGGTGTGATCGTGTTCCATGGCTGCTCCTTTGACCGATACCCCCTGGGGGTGTCTCTGGAAACGCCTCCGATTGGTTTGTCATTCCCCGGGAAGTGGAAGATGCCATGCCTCTCACAGCTAAGGGGCCCTACCGTGTACGCGCCGGCCAGTACCTCGAAGCAAGCCCCCATGTTCTATTTGTCCGCGTATGGTGCTATCAGCGCGTCAGCCCCGGGACTATACGAAGTGGTGGGATTGACGAACTGGCCACTCAGGTTTGTCCCTAAGCTGACGGGGTGCTCCCACTGATGACCTCACCTCTGCCCCCCGCTGCCCTGACGCATACGCCGGGCGGCCGGTCATGATCTGGATGGGCGTGTCGATCGCCCTCGTCGGTGCGTTCGGCTATGCCGGTGGCGCGGCCCTCCAGCAGTACGAGGCGATCCGCGGGGGCGCGACGCTCAATCTGGTCAAACGACCGAGATGGTGGATCGGTGGCGTCATCGGGTTCATCGGCGCCTCCCTGCACGCGGTCGCGCTGAGCTTCGCCCCGCTGGTGCTGATCCAGCCGGTCAGCGTGGCCACGCTGGTCTTCGCCGTGCCGCTGGCGGCGCTCCTGCACGGCAGGCGTCCCCACAAGGCCGAGGTGCTCGGCTCGATGGCGGTGGCGGCCGGGCTGCTCGGGCTGATGCTGCTGATACCGCGGAGCAACACGCGGCCGGAGCTGTCGACCCCGGCGGCGCTGGGATTCCTGGCCTGCGTGGGCGTGGTGGTCCTGGTCTGCCAGCTCGCGGCTCGGCGCGCCCGCGGCTCGGGGAAGGCGTTGGTGCTGTCCGTCGGCGCGGGCTCGGTGACCGCGTCGGTGTCGACGTTCGTACGGGTCGTCGGGGGAGGGCTCGGCGGCGACCTGTCGCGGCTGGTCCACTGGTTCACGCTCGCCATCCCCGTGCTGCTGGTCTGCGCCATCGTTCTGCTGCAGAAGTCCTACGCCGTCGGCTACTTCGGGATCGCGTACGCGGGCGTGCAGGTGGTGGACCCCATCACCTCGGTGCTCGCGGGAACGATCCTGCTCGGCGAGCCGCTGCCGAGCGGCGTGGGGAGCGTGATCCCGGCGGTGATCTCGGCCGCGGTGCTGATCGCGGGCACGATCACGCTGGGGCGCCTCGCCCCGGAAAGCCCGCACCCGGTCTCGACCCCTCACCCGGAGATCCCCGTGCCGGTCACGACACGGGTGGCCGCCAGGTGAACACGTCGTCGAACTGACGCAGGGTGATGTCGTCGCCGAGACGCCCGGCGAGCGCCATGAGGGTCTCCCTGGCGCGTACGGCCGGCGGATTCGACCACCGGGTCAGCCGGCAGATGGTCCCCGACCTGCGCATGATCTTCGTCGTGCGGGCCAGCCGCGCCGCGGTGTAGGCGCCGAGGTCCGCACGGCCCGCAGGGCTGACGTGCGCGAGGACCACCGCGTCCTCGATCGCCTGGCAGGCGCCCTGGCCCAGGTTGGGGGTCATCGCGTGGGCGGCGTCGCCGAGCAGGGCAACCCGGCCCGCGTGGAAGGCGGGCAGGGGAGAGGCCAGCGAGAAGATGTCGTGCCTGAGGATCTCGTCCTCCTCCGAGGCGGCGATCAGCCGGGGGATCGGGTCGTGCCAGTCTCCGAACAGGCGCATCAGCTCGGCCCTGCCGCCGCCGCTCTGGTCCCCACGGCCGGTCGGCGCGGTGGCGTAGCAGTACACCAGGCCGTCGACGAGGGGCATGATCCCGAAGACCTGGCCGGGCCCCCACGTTTCGCTGCTCCGGATGTCCCCTTCGGGCCGCGCGACGACGGCCCTCCAGCTCGTCACGCCTGAGTGCGCCGGCCCCGGATGGGCGGGGAAGAGCGACCGGCGTACGGCCGAGTTGATGCCGTCGGCCGCGACGACCAGATCGGCTCGCAGCTCGCCCTCGCTGGTGGACACCCTGCCGGTGTGCGGATCGACCGCGTCGACGGTCGTGCCGAGGCGCAGCGTTCCCGGGGGGAGCCGCCGCGCGAGCACGTCCACCAGGGTCGCGCGGAGCAGCAGGACGGTGGGGTCGCCGAACCGCGCCAGCGCGGCCTCGGCGCTCGTGCGGAACAGCCACCGGCCGCCCGCCGTGCGCAGCCCCGCCTCGCCCTGCATCGCCGAGTACTCGCGCACGTCGTCGCCCACGCCGATCGTGTCGAGGGCCTTGAGCGCGTTGGGGGCGATGGCGATGCCGGAGCCGACCGGCGAAAGGGACGTGGCGCGCTCGCACACCGTCACCGACCAGCCTTTGAGCGACAGGGCGGCCGCGGCGGTCAGCCCGCCGATCCCCCCGCCGATCACTACCGCACGCGACATGATCCACTCCCTTCACTACACCTGTAGTTAGGCGCCGAGCTGATGGCCCGGCTGCTGCACGGCCAGCTCACGGAGGGCCGCCGCACCACGATCGCCCGCTACGAGCTGGCCCTGGAAGCCACCCGCCGTCCCGAGCTTCGGAAGGTCTACGACGAGGCGGGCCGCCGCTTCCGGGAGGTGGCGATCGCGATGCTGGCCGCCGCGGGCTCCGCCGAGCCGGTGCGGCACGGCAGGTGGCTCGTCGCCTTCGGAGAAGGGGTCCTGTTCGAGGCGGTGGCCGGCGCCGGCGCCGTCCCTGCCCTGGAAGAGCTCCGGGACGGCATGCGCGAGCTCCTCCGAGGAATGCTCAGCGCCTAGCGACGATCCGCAAGAATCACCCCAAATCACGCTGAACGGCGCGGCGGGTTCAGCGGGGGCTGGTTCCGATGACGACGGTCGCGTCCAGCTCGTCCGAACCGGTGATGCGGGCGGTCAGGCCGCCGCGGGCGATCGTCTCGGCGGTCTCGGGCGCCTGGCGCTCGCTCGTCTCGACCAGCAGGTGGCCGCCGGGCGCCAGCCACAGGGGCGCGGCGGCGATCAGCCGCCGCACGACGTCGAGCCCGTCCGCACCGCCGTCGAGCGCGACCCTGGGCTCGTGGATGCGGGCCTCCTGGGGCAACAGCCCTATCGCCTCGGTCGGCACGTACGGCGCGCTGGCGAGCAGGACGTCCACACGGCCGCGCAGCGCGGCGGGAAGCGGTTCGTACAGGTCACCCTCGTACACCCGGCCACCGGCGGCGGCGAGGTTGCGGCGGGCGCACCGCACCGCGGCGGGGTCGATGTCGACGGCGTGCAGCTCGATCGGGTCCAGGGCCGCGACCAGCGCGGCGCCCAGCGCGCCTGAGCCGCAGCACAGGTCGACGACGACGGCCCGTGGCGGGGTGAGCGTGTGGTCCGCGGGGGTGACGGCCGGACGGGCGGGGACAGCGGGCTGCCCGGCTGAGCCGACGGCCTGACGGGCGAGGGTCGCGGCCTGGCGGATGAGGAACTCGGTGCGGCGGCGGGGGACGAAGACTCCGGGGTCGACGGCTATCCGCAGGCCGCAGAACTCCGCCCAGCCGAGGACGTGTTCGAGGGGGAGGCCACCCACCCGCCGCTCGACCATGGCGGCGAGGTCGGCCGGCGTGCGTGCCGTGGAGACGAGCAGCCGCGCCTCGTCCTCGGCGAAGACACAGCCGGCGGCGCGAAGCGTGGTGACGATGAGGGATTCGGGCAGAGGTGACGGTGAGACCGACATAGGAGCCTTTCGGGGTGCCGATGGGCGCTCCCCGGGTCCACCTATGCCTGATGGACCGCGCGGTCGCGAGATGGGAGCACCCGACCTGGTACAGCGGTAATGGGGCTCACCTCCTCGGTAGGTCTCCTGCTGGAGACGGCGATACCACGTGACCCGGGCCGCGGCCCGATCATCGTTGGCTAATTCGGATGATATACCGAAGACGTCCCTCCACCACCAGGGATGGGCACGCCCACGGGGACGTCTACCGGTTCGCGGCTCCATGGCCGCCACCACCAGGACGTCAGCGGTCGAGCATCCGCTCCAACCGCTCCTTTCGCGGGGGCCACTCGTCGTCGAGGATCCCGAAGTAGACGGTGTCGCGCCACGTGCCGTCCGGGCGTTGCCGGTGCCTGCGCAGCGTGCCCTCGTACACGCCCCCGATGCGCCTGATCGCCTCCTGCGAGCGGGTGTTGAGGCAGTCGGTCTTGAGCATCACGCGGTTGTAGCCCAGCTTGTCGAACGCGTGGCCGAGCAGGAGCAGCTTGCACTCGGTGTTCACGGCGGTCCGCCACACGGCCCTGCCGTACCAGGTCCAGCCGATCTCCACGCTCTGGTCGAACCCGGTCGCGTCGTGGAAGGTGGTCCACCCGACGGCCCGTCCCGTCTCCCGCAGGATGACGGCGAGCGGCACCAGTATCGGGTTGCCCAGCACCGAGACGGTGACCTCCCGCAGCCAGTCCTCGGTCCGAGGGGTGGCCACCGGCATCCACCGCCACACCTCGTCGTCGTTCCCCCCGGCCGCGAACAGGCCGGGGACATGATGGAGGCCGAGCGGCTCCAGCCGTACGGTGCGGCCTTCGAGGACAACGGGATCCGGCATCTTCGCGGTCATGCCGAACAGTCTCGTGGTCACGGTGGCCCGGATGTCAGGGCCACTCGGCGCCCGTTCACGGTGACCACTCGTCGGAGCCGCCGCCGTGGTCGACACGCATACCGTCCGGTCGGTACGCTCCAGGTACTGGGACGACTGGGGAGCGCGATGCCCGCACACACCGAGACCAGCCCGCCGGGCCTTGACCTCGACCGCCTGAGAGACCGCCTCGCGGGGCACGACCTCGCCGAGGGCCCGCTGGCGGCCGAGGTGATCCACGGAGGCAAGTCGAACCTGACCTATCTCGTACGCGACGGCGGGCACCGGTTCGTCGTGCGAAGGCCGCCGCTCGGGCACGTGCTGGCCACGGCGCACGACATGGGCCGGGAGTACCGCGTCATGACGGCGCTGCGGGACACCGGCGTGCCCGTGCCCCGCACCTTCCACCTCTGCGAGGACCCGGAGGTCATCGGGGCGCCCTTCTACGTCATGGAGTACGTCGAGGGGGGCCAGCCTCCGGCGACGCCCGCCATCGAGGCCGACCTGGTCGACGTCCTCGCGAAGCTCCACGACGTCGACCCGGCCGCCGTCGGGCTCGCCGACTTCGGGCGGCCGGAAGGTTTCCTGGAACGCCAGGTCAGGCGCTGGAAGCGGCAGCTCGACGCCTCGCGCAGCCGGGACCTGCCGGACATCGACCACCTGTTCGCCCGACTGGCGGGAGCCGTGCCGAAGACGCGGCGCCACGCCATCGTGCACGGCGACTTCAAGCTGGGGAACACGCTGATCGCCGGCGGCCAGGTGCGGGCCGTGCTCGACTGGGAGATGTCCACGCTCGGCGACCCCCTCACCGACCTCGCGCTCTTCCTGCTCTACGGCGACTTCGCCGCCCTGGACATCGCCGAGCCGCAGGACGCGGGCGAGCACATGCCGAGCGCCGAACTGGCGCGGCGGTACGCGGCCGGCACCGGCCTCGACATCTCCCGCCTCGGCTGGTACGTCGCCCTGGCCTGCTTCAAGCTCGCGGTGATCTCCGAGGGCATCCACTTCCGCTACACCCAGGGCCTGACCGTCGGAGACGGCTTCGACGAGATCGGCGAGCACGTCGCGCCGCTCGTGGCCCATGGCCTGCAGGCACTGGAGGACTGATGGACTTCGCGTTCGACACCACGACCGAGGAGCTGCGCGAGCGGCTGACCGAGTTCATGGACGAGTGTGTGTACCCGGCGGAGGAGGCCTTCGAGCAGCAGGCGGCCGAGAGCGGCTGGAGCTCCCCGCCGATGATGGAGGACCTCAAGGACGAGGCGCGCAGGCGGGGCCTGTGGAACCTCTTCCTGCCTGGTGAGCACGGCGCCGGGCTGACGAACCTGCAGTACGCCCCGCTGGCCGAGATCATGGGCCGCAGCCCGCGCATCGCGCCCACGGCCACGAACTGCGCCGCCCCCGACACCGGGAACATGGAGGTCCTCTCCATGTTCGGCGACGAGTGGCAGCGGAAGGCCTGGCTGGAGCCGTTGCTGAACGGCGAGATCCGGTCGGCGTTCGCGATGACCGAGCCGGACGCCGCCTCCTCCGACGCGACCAACATCGCCACGTCGATCGTGCGCGACGGTGGCGAGTACGTCATCAACGGGCGCAAGTGGTTCGCCTCCGGCGCGATGAACCCGCGCTGCGCGATCTTCATCGTGATGGGCAAGACCTCGCAGGAGGGCTCCTCCCACCGGCAGCAGAGCATGGTGCTCGTGCCGCGCGACACCCCCGGGCTGACCGTCAAGCGTGGCATGCACGTCTTCGGATACAGCGACGCCGACCACGGCGGCCACGCCGAGCTGCTCTTCGAGGACGTCCGCGTGCCGGTGGAGAACCTGATCGGCGAGGAGGGCGGCGGGTTCGGCATCGCCCAGGCCCGTCTCGGTCCCGGCCGCATCCACCACTGCATGCGGCTGATCGGCATGGCCGAGCGGGCCATCGAGCTGATGTGCACGCGCGCCCTGGCCCGTACGACGTTCGGCAAGCCGGTGGCCCAGCAGGGCGTGGTGCAGGACTGGATCGCGGAGTCGCGGGTCAAGGTCGAGCAGCTGAGGCTGCTGGTGCTGAAGACCGCCTGGCTGATGGACACCGTCGGCAACCGGGGAGCGCACGCCGAGATCCAGGCCATCAAGATCTCCACGCCCGTCACCGTGGAGTGGATCCTCGACAAGGCCATCCAGGTCCACGGGGCCGGGGGCGTCAGCCAGGACTTCCCGCTGGCGGGCCTGTGGGCGGGAGCCCGTTCGCTGCGGCTCGCCGACGGGCCCGACGAGGTGCACAAGCGGTCGCTCGCGTACCGCGAGCTCAAGAAGCACATGCCCACGACCTGACCGGCGTGCCACCGACCACCTTGAAGGGATATTTCGTGACAGTGGATGAGGCGGCGCTCCAGGAGCGGGCTCGCGCGTTCCTGGCGGACCACGATCCGGCGGCGATGGAACCGCTCGACTTCCTGCGGGCGCGGTTCGACGCCGGGCTGGCCTGGGTGCACTTCCCGGAGGGCCTGGGAGGGCTGGGCGCGCCCCGGGGCCTGCAGAGCATCGTGGAGCAGGAGCTTTCCGACACCCCGCAGATCGACATCGGCAAGCTGACCATCGGCCTCGGCATGGCGGCCCCCACGATCCTCGTCTTCGGCACCGAGGAGCAGAAGAAGCGGTTCCTGCGGCCACTGTGGACGGGCGAGGAGGTCTGGTGCCAGCTCTTCAGCGAGCCGGGCGCAGGCTCTGATCTCGCCACCCTCGCCACCAGGGCCGTGAGGGACGGGGACGAGTGGGTCGTGGACGGGCAGAAGGTGTGGACCTCCGGGGCACACCACTCCCGCTGGGCCATCCTCGTCGCCCGCACCGATCCTGACGTGCCCAAGCACAGCGGCCTGACGTACTTCGTCTGCGACATGCACGCGCCCGGCGTCGAGGTACGGCCGCTGCGCCAGATCACCGGCGAGGCCGAGTTCAACGAGGTCTTCCTCACCGGCGTGCGGCTGCCCGACTCGCTCCGGCTGGGCGAGGTGGGCGACGGCTGGAGAGTGGCCCAGACCACGCTCATGAACGAGCGGGTCGCCATCGGCGGCTCGCCGGTACGGCGCGGCGGTGGCGTGATCGGCCTGGTCGCCGAGACCTGGCGGCAGCGTCCCGAGCTGCGCACCCACGACCTGCACCAGCGCCTCCTGCGGCTGTGGGTGGAGACCGAGGTGACCCGGCTCGCCGGGGTACGGCTGCGCGAGCAGCTCGCCGCCGGAGCGCCGGGGCCCGAGGGGTCGGGGATGAAGCTGGCCTTCGCCCGCCTGAACCAGGCGCTGTCGGGGCTCGACGTGGAGATGCGCCGCGAGGAGGGGCTGGCGTACGACGACTGGTCCTTCCGCCGGTCGGACTCCGTCGACTTCTTCGGCCGGGGGCCGGGCTACCGCTACCTGCGGGCCAAGGGCAACTCCATCGAGGGCGGCACCTCGGAGATCCTGCGCAACATCATCGCCGAGCGCGTGCTCGGCCTGCCCTCCGAACCGCGCGTCGACAAGAACGTCCCCTGGAAGGACCTCCCCCGATGACCCTCCTGTATTCCGAGATCGAGGAGGAGCTGCGCGCGGCGGTCCGCGACCTGCTGGCCGACAGGTGCCCTCCTGCCACGGTGCTCGCCAGGATCGAGAGCGCCTCGCCGTACGACGCCGACCTGTGGAAGGCCCTGGCCCGGGACATCGGGGCGGCCGGGCTGCTGATCCCCGAGGACCTCGGCGGCGCGGGCGCGTCGGCGCGGGAGGCGGCGGTCGTGCTGGAGGAGCTCGGCCGCGCGGTCACGCCCGTACCCTTCCTGACCAGTGCCGTCCTCGCGACGCAGGCTCTGCTTGAGGCGGGCACGGATGCCGCCCGCGAGCTTCTCACGGCGCTGGCCGGCGGTGAGACCACGGCGGCGCTCGCGGTGTCGTTCGCCGCCTCGCCGTACTCACCGACGGCTCCCGTGGGGGTCACCGCCGAGGGCGGGACGGTGAACGGGCGCGTCGCCGCCGTCGCCGGCGCGGATGTCTCGGACGTGCTGATCGTCCCGGCCTCCGGGGCGCTCTACGCCGTCGACGCCGCCGGCGCGACCATCGAGCCGATCGTGTCGCTCGACCTCACCCGGCCGATCTCGGCCGTGACCTTCACCGGCGCGCCGGCCCGTCAGATCTCCGCCGGCCTCGCGCCGCTGCGCGCGGCTCTGGCCCTCGGCGCCGGGCTCCTCGCGTCCGAGCAGCTCGGCGTGGCGGAGTGGTGCCTCACCACGACGGTGGCCTACGTGAAGGAACGTCACCAGTTCGCCCGTCCCGTGGGCTCGTTCCAGGCGCTGAAGCACCGGCTCGCCGACCTCTGGATGGAGATCGTCCAGGCCAGGGCCGCCGCGCGGAACGCCGCCGACGCGCTCGCGTCGGGTACGGACGCAGCCACCGCCGTGGCGGTCGCGCAGGCGTGGTGCGGGACGGTCGCCGTGCGCGCGGCGGAGGAATGCCTGCAGCTGCACGGTGGAATCGGGATGACCTGGGAGCACCCAGTGCATCTCTACCTCAAGCGCGCCAAGGCCGACGAGATCGCGCTCGGCACGCCGGGCGACCACCGCGACGCGCTCGCGCGGCTCGCCGACCTCCCCGGCCCGCTCTGACGGGCGGCTCGGGTCGCGGGCCCTGTCGTCAGGGCCGTAGCGAGGCGAGGAGCAGGTCGGCGAAGTGCTGCCCGACGGCGGTCCCCGAAAGGCGGCCGTCGGTGTGGTACCACGTGCCGAGGTGGTGGACGGAGCCGAAGAAGAAGTCGACCACCAGGTCGGCCGGCACGTCGTCGCGGAACACCTTGGAGCGCTGCCCCTCGACCAGCAGGTCGCGGAAGCGCTCGTGGTAGCGGCGGCGTTCCGCCCGCACGGCCTTCTGGGTCTCCGGGGCGAGCTGGTGCATCGACCGGAAGAAGATCTTGGAGTCGTCGAGGTTCTCCACGGTGGTGGCGATCACGTCGACGGCGGCGGCGTGCACGCGGTCGGCGACCGGGCCGGGCGCGTCCGCGAACCTGTCGAGCCGCTCGATCTGCATGCGCAGCACGCGGGCGTAGATCTCGCGGAGCAGGTCGTCCTTGGAGTCGAAGTAGTGGTACATCGCGCCCTTGGTGACCCCGGCCGCGGCGACGATCTCCTGCACCGACGTGCTCTCGAAGCCCTTGTCCGCGAACAGGCGGGTGGCCTCGGCCATCAGCCTCTGCCGCACCGGCTCGTCCTTGGCCGCAGACGCCTTGGCGGGCCTGTCGTCGCTCGTGGTGACCGGTTCCCGGACCCTGCTGCGCGCCATCACGCACGCCTCCCCTGAATGTCGATGCCCTAGCATACCGACTGGTCGGTTAACGGGCTGTGACATCCGTATTCCCGCGTGCTCAGTTACGCCGTCCCGCCAAGATTCACCACGCCCGCTCTGTGTCGCGGGTGGGTTAATTCCGTAACCTTAGGAAAGCTGGAGCCCCTAGTTGGGTATTCCACAAGGTAATCGACTGAGCCCGAAATCGTGGGGGTTTCCGGTGCCCAATGGGTCCATCTACGTGCCGCAGGACGACAAGTTCAAGTGGGGCTCACCCTCGGTGATGTACGAGCTCCGCTGGCGCGAGACCAGGAGCGAGCGCCGCCGCAGGCGCCACATCATGGCAGGGGTGGGCTTCGTCCTCATCACCGCCCTCGCGTTCTACCGCTCGTTCCCGCTGCCGTTCCTGATCGGGCTCGCCGGAGGCGGCGCCATCTGGGTGGCGGACGCGTTCATCTCCTGGCGCATGTTCGAGTCCACGGCCGTCTGGCGCGGCAAGCGGAGCGGCGCGACCAGGACCGGGCGGCTGTTACGCCGAGGCCTCGGCAAGCACGGCTACCGCGTGCTCGACGGCCGGGCCGTACCCGGAAAGGCCTCCATCGACCACCTGGTCATCGGCCCCGGCGGGGTGTGGATCGTCGACAACGAGGCCTGGCCCCCCGACACCTACATCGCGGCGTACGGCGGCAAGCTGTTCTTCGGCGAGCGGTCGGGCACGTCGGTCGCGAAGGGCCTCGTGGACGCCGCCACGGCCATGAGCGAGCTGCTGTCGCGCGAGTCCGGCATTCCGGTGGAGATCGCGCCTCTGCTCGTCGTGCACGGCGGGCATGTGAAGACCGCCGTCGTGAGCGCCGAAGGGCTGACGCTGTTCCTGCCCCGCAAGGCGGCCAAGTGGATCCTGGGCGACGCGTACGCCGAGCTGACCGAGGAGCAGGTGGAGGTGCTCGCCCGTACGGCCGCGCGCATCCTGCGGCGCATGAACTGACGCCGCTAGGCCAGCTCCTCGATGAAGGCGGCGAGCTGGGCGACGTTGCGGCACTCGTGCATCGCGACCACGCCTCCGTACGAGGTCGCGACCGAGTCTCCGGTGTCCCACTGCGCACGCGGCTCGGGGTTGAGCCAGTACGCGTGCCGGGCGTCGCCCGCGAGGCGCCTCAACGTCGCCAGCGCGGGCGGCTGGTAGTTCGAGCGGGCGTCCCCGAGGATCAGCAGCGAGGTCTTCGGGCCGATGGCCTCGCCGTACTTCTCGGCGAACGTCTCGAACGAGTGCCCGTAGTCGCTGCGGCCGAAGCGGGTGATGTCGGCCTCCTCGGTCATCCGGGTGATCGCGTCGACGACGTCGACGCCCGGCGCGAAGAACCGCGTGATCTCGTCCACCGTGTCCACGAAGGCGAACGCGCGCACCTTGGCGAACTGCTCGCGCAGCGCGTACGTCAGCAGCAGGGTGAAGTGGGAGAACGTGGACACCGAGTCGCTGGCGTCGCACAGCACGACCAGCTCGGGCTTGTGCGGGCGGCGCGGCCTCATGTGGGTGACCATCGGCACGCCGCCCGTGCTCAGCGAGGCCCTGACCGTGCGGCGGAAGTCCAGCCGGCCCCGGTGGCCGAGCCGCTGCCTGATCGTCAGGCGGGTGGCGAGGCGCCGTGCCAGCGGGTGGACCTCGCGCCGCAGCGTCGCCAGGTCGGCCTTGGTGATCCGCAGGAAGTCGATCTGGTCGACGGGCGGCTTCACGGCCGACCGCGCGATCTTCTCCACCCCGGAGTCCTCGGCGATCCGCCTGCGCACGTCCGAGGCGACGGCGGTCTCGAACCCGGCGATGTTGTCGGTCAGCCGGCGGCGGGCGACCGTCTCCGGCAACCCTCCGCGCTCCTGGCCGAGCACCTCGTTGAGCATCCTGGCCATCAGCGTGCCGGGGGACAGGGCGCGGAGCACGGAGTAAGAGAACCAGTTCTGGCGGCCGGCCGCGGCGGGCTGACGGCCGAACCGTTCGACCATCGCCCGCACGAACTCGCCGAAGGCGGGGTCGCCCATGGGGCCCGCGTCGTTGAGCAGCAGTTCAGCAAGCCTGTCCCGTAGTTCTGAGACCTCTGCGTGCTCAAGGTCCGGGTCGTCCGGGCCCACCGTGCGCAGGCCGCGCAGGGCGCTGGTCACGGGCGGGAACCACAGGTCGAAGAGCGTGTCGAAGCCGGGCCGGTGCGCGGGGCGCTTGACGAGCGTGGCGGCGTACGCCGCGCGGAGCGTCTCCCGCTCGGTCAGGTCGATCACTTCGAGCGCGCGGGCGGCGTCCAGCCCCTCGGCCAGCGACACCGGCAGCCCGGCCCGGCGCAGCGCCTCCACGAACCCCACATGCCTGTCGAGCAGCGACATCGCCCGCCTGCCTCCTCCCGCGGTTCTTCTTGCCACCCGGCCGACGGTCCCCCGCCGTCACCGGGTCTTGTCACGGACCTTGTCGCCGGGTCTTGTCACCGGGCCGATGGCAACCCGAGCTCCTTGACCGCCCGCGCCTGGTCGGACGCGTGCTTCAGCACCACACCCAGCGTGCCCGCGGTCGTGGCCTCGTCCAGGTCGGTACGCCCGAGCGCGATGAGCGTGTGGGCCCAGTCGATGGTCTCGGCGATCGAGGGGGACTTCTTCAGCTCCAGCGCGCGCAGCGTGGCGACCGTACGGGCCAGCTGCTCGGCCAGCGATGCCTCGATGCCAGGCACCTGCGCGAGCACGATGTCGCGCTCGCGCTCGGGCGAGGGATAGTCCAGGTGGAGGTACAGGCAGCGCCGCTTCAGCGCCTCCGACAGCTCGCGCGTCGCGTTCGAGGTCAGCACGACGTACGGCTTGCGCGTCGCAGCGATCGTGCCCAGCTCGGGGATCGTCACCTGGTAGTCGGAGAGGATCTCCAGCAGCAGGCCCTCGACCTCGACGTCGGCCTTGTCGGTCTCGTCGATCAGCAGCACCGTGGGCGTCGTCCGCCTGATCGCCTTCAGCAGCGGGCGCTCCAGCAGGAACTCCTCGCTGAAGATGTCGTCGTGCGTCTCCTCCCACGCCTGCTCGCCGGCGGCCTGGATCCGCAGGAGCTGCTTCTTGTAGTTCCACTCGTAGAGCGCGCGAGCCTCGTCGAGCCCTTCGTAACACTGGAGCCTGATCAGCTCGGCGCCGGTCGCCTCGGCGACGGCCTTGGCGAGCTGGGTCTTCCCCACCCCCGCCGGCCCCTCGGCCAGCAGCGGCTTGCCGAGCGCGGCGGCCAGGAAGACCGACGTGGCGATGCCGTCATCGGCGAGATAGTCCACGGCGGCGAGCCGTTCCCCGGCGTCGGCGGGCGAGGTGAACCACGACGTCATCGGCGCTCCCGTGTTTAACCCGAATGTTGTTCTAGTCTAGCCTGCCTGATCGGTGCGAAGTGGTCCACAGGGTGCGCTAATCTTGACCATGCCGCGCCGCTAGCTCAGTTGGTTAGAGCAGCTGACTCTTAATCAGCGGGTCCGGGGTTCGAGTCCCTGGCGGCGCACCACGGCTCCGGCCGATGACCTGGGCATCCTCCACTTGACGGGGGGTGCCCACAGTCATCTCCAGGCCCTGTGGGCTTCCAACGGCTCAGCCTGCGGCGGGTGTCTCGCGCAGGAAGTCGATCAGCACCGGGTTCAGCTCGTCGGGGCGTTCCATGCTGGGCAGGTGGCCTGCCCAGGGGAGTTCGAGGTGACGGGCGTCGGCGAGCTCGTCCGACAGCCGGACGGCGATCTGCCGGAAGTCCGCGATGTCGTGGCTGCTGGAGATGAGCAGGGTATGGGCGGTGATGGCGGAAAGATCGGTCTCGGCCCTGATCGGCCCGAATTCCTCGGCGGCGGCCAGTTGCACCTCGAAGGCGTGGCTCTGCATCTGGCGTACCTTCTCCCGGGTCGCCTCGTCGGCGTGGGGGCCGATGCAGGTTTCCACGTTGAGCTCGGTCGCCCCGGCGATGTCACCGGCTTCGAGCAGCGTGTCCTCGCGCTCGCCGAACGCCCTGAGCTCGGCGCTGGGCTCGTGCCCCCGAAGCGCGGTGCACAGCAGCGCCAGCGAGGTCACCCGCTTCGGCCATCGGGCCGCGATCTCCAGCGCGACCCGGCCACCACCTGACGCCCCGATCAGCGCCGCGTGCTCGATGCCGAGCAGATCCATGAGGTCTGTGACGTCCTGGGCATCGTTGTACGGCCGGTCCGGCATGGGGGTCTCGCCGAAGCCCCGCAGGTCGCAGCGGACCACGCGATGGCCGGCGTCGACCAGGGCCGCCATTTGCGGATCCCACATCCGCCGGTCGCACACCGTGGAGTGCAGCAGGACCACCGCCGGGCCGCTCCCGGCCACATCATGAGAAATAGTCATGCGGCCAACCTAGAGATCCGGCTCCCGGAGCACATCTGCATTTATCCTGACCTGTGCCTATGCCGGGTAGGCGTGGGTTTCCGTGGCCTTGACCGCGGCCCATATCCGCTGGCCGGGGGTGAGGTCCAGCTCGGCGACGGCGGCGGGCGTGATGTCGGCGGAGGCGGTGATCGGCCCGTCCAGGTGGACGCGGACGTTGTCGCCGTGCCGTTCGATGCCCTGGATGCGGGCCTGCCACAGGTTGCGCGGCGAACCGTCCGGGCGGGTCCTGTACAGGGCCACCGCGGCGGGAGAGAACGCGACGAACACCGGGCCGGACGCTTGCTCGGCGACGCTGAACAGCACCTCGCCCACCTTGACCTGCCGGTCGGCGGCGAAACCGCGATGCAGGTTGAGGCCCACCAGGCGGGCGACGTAGTCGGTGCGCGGGCGGCGGGCGACCTCGCTCGGGGTGCCCTCCTGCACGATGGCGCCGTTCTCGATGACGATCAGCCGGTCGGCGAGCACCATCGCCTCCAGCGGGTCGTGGGTGACCAGCACGGTCGCGCCGTCGAAGTCGGCCAGGTGGTGGCGGAGCTGGGCGCGGATGTCGAGCCGGGTGCGGGCGTCAAGGGCGGCCAGCGGCTCGTCCAGGAGCAGCAGGCGCGGCTCGACGGCCAGGGCGCGGGCCAGCGCCACCCGCTGCGCCTGCCCGCCGGACAGCTGCCGGGGCCTGGCGCGCGCGTGTTCGGCGAGGCCCACGCGCTCCAGCCACTCGGCCGCCCGGCGGCGCGCGTCGGGCTTGGACGCGCCGTGGCATCGCAGGCCGAAGGCCACGTTGTCCAGGGCCGACAGGTGCGGGAACAGCAGGTAGTCCTGGAAGACCATGCCGATCGGACGGCGCTCGGCCGCCAGGGTGTGCAGGGGCCCGTCATCCAGGATGATGTGCCCGTCGGACAGGCCGACGAGCCCGGCGAGGGCGCGCAGGGCGGTGGACTTGCCGGCGCCGTTGGGCCCGAGCAGGGCCACGACCTGCCCGGCGGCGACGGTGAAGCCGATGTCCAGGCGGAAGCCGGGACGGTCGACGACCAGGCGCGCGTGCAGGGTCATGGGCTGGTCGCCCACCTGTCGCGCAGGCTGGCCAGGATGATCACAGATACGGCGAGCAGCAGGAGGCTGAGGACGATCGCGGCCTCCGGCTCGGTCTCCAGGGCCAGGTAGACCGCCAGCGGCATCGTCTGGGTGCGGCCGGGGAAGTTGCCGGCGAAGGTGATGGTGGCGCCGAACTCGCCGAGCGCCCGGGCCCAGCACAGCACGGCGCCGGCCACGATGCCCGGGGCGACCAGCGGCAGGGTGACGCGGCGGAAGGTGATCCAGCGCGACGCGCCCAGGGTGGCCGCGGCCTCCTCCAGGCGCAGGTCGGCGGCGCGCAGCGCGCCCTCGACGCTGATGACCAGGAACGGCATCGCGACGAACGCCTCGGCGAGCACGACCCCGGCGGTGGTGAAGGGCAGGCTGATGCCGAAGGCCGCCTCCAGCCACTGACCCACCAGACCGCGCCGCCCGAGCACCAGCAGCAGCGCGACGCCTCCGACCACCGGGGGCAGCACGAGCGGGACGGTGATCAGCGCCCGTACCAGGCGCCGGGCGGGGAAGGTGACGCGCGCCAGCAGCCAGGCCAGCGGCACACCGAGGAGCAGGCAGATCAGGGTGGCGAGGGTCGCGGTCACCAGTGACAGGCGCAGCGCCTCCAGCACCTGCGGCTCGGCCAGCCGCTCGGCCAGCGTGGACCAGGGAGCGCGGATGAGCAACCCGGCCAGGGGGAGCACCAGGAAGACCATGCCGAGCGCGGCGGGCGCGACCAGCGCCCAGGGGATGCGGCCCGCCACGACGCCCGCCGGGCCGGGGCCGCGCCGCGCGCCGCCCCGGCCGGTCGACGACGCGGACGGTGTCATGCCGGTCAGGGGCCCTCGAAGCCGGCCTTGGTCAGCACGTCCCTGCCCGGGGACGACAGGATCAGGTCGACGAACTGCTTGGCCAGGTCGGGCGCGGGGGCCTTGGACAGGGCGGCGATCGGATAGTCGTTGATCGCCTTGTCGGCCTCGGGGAAGGCGATGCCGGTGACCTTGCCCCCGGCCGCCAGCACGTCGGTCTTGTAGACCAGCGCGGCGTCGACCTCGCCGAGTTCGACCTTGGTCAGGGTGGCCTTGACGTCCTGCTCGTAGGTGACCGGGGTGACCTTCAGCCCCGCCGCGTCCAGGGCCTTGACCGCTGCGGCGCCGCAGGGCACCTGCTCGGCGCACAGGGCGACCTTGACCTTGGCGTCGGACAGGTCCTTCAGCTCGTCCACCTTGGCCGGATTGTCGGGCGGGACGGCGATCTGGAGCTTGTTGCGCACGAACGTCGTCGGAGCGGTGGCCGCCGACGCGTCGGTGACGGTCTTCATCGTGGCGGGGCTGGCGGCGGCGAACACGTCCGCCGGGGCGCCCTGGGTGATCTGCTGGGCCAGGGTGGCGCTGGATCCGAAGTTGAACTTCACCGACGTGCCCGGGTGGGCGGCCTCGAACGTCTTGCCCAGCTCGGTGAAGGTCCCGGTCAGCGAGGCGGCGGCGAACACCGTCAGCGTCGTGGCCCCACTGGAGCCGGAGGAGGAAGCGGTCGCGGGGGTGGCCGGGTCGCTGGAGCCGCATCCGGCGAGGCCGGCGGCGAGTGCGAGGGCGAGGGGGAGCGCGGCGGCCCGCAGGGAAACACGCCTGAACAACAAGTGCTCCTTACTGACTCGCTGTGCGAGCGTGGTCGGGGATCTCCACGACGACGTTGGTGGACTTGATCACGGCGACCGCCACCACTCCCGGCTCCAGACCCAGCTCGTCCACGGCCTGACGGCTCATCAGCGAGACCACGCGGTACGGCCCGGCGGCGATCTCCACCTGGGCCATCACCGCGTCCTTGATCACCTCGGTCACGATCCCGCGGAAACGGTTGCGCGCCGAGGACTGGCCGGAGCCGTTCACGACCTCGACCTGGGAGCGCGCGAACGCGGCCAGATCGGTGCCGTCAACCATGCGGTGGCCGTGCTCGTCCCGCTGGGCTGTGAGCCGTCCGGCGTCGACCCACCGCCGGACCGTGTCGGGGCTGACCCCGAGCAGAGCGGCCGCCTCGCTGATCCGAAACGTCGTCACAAGCAATCACCATACCTTCGCATATTCCGGCGTGACTACCGGTCTGGCTTCGCAATCGCGCGGCAATCTACCGGGATCACGTCGCACCTGAGAGTGCTCGACCGCGCCCTGCGCCGTCGATGCGTCAGCGCGCTGCTCGACCCCGAGATCACCCCCGCCGAACCGCGCGTCCAGCTCGAAGGCATCGTCGCGGCCTTCACCAGCGTTACCCTGGCGCCACGCTGACCGTCACTCGCGTACGAGCGTGTGCTTCCCGGGCGCCGGCCGCTACACCTTGTCCACGGCGCGCGGGCGGGGCTGTGACAAGCTGGGCAGTTCTGGACGGCCGAGGGAAGGAAGCGCATGATCCACCTGCCGGGGATGGCGGTCACCGATCACCACTTCAGCGTTCCGCTGGACCACGGCGCCCCGGAGGGCGGTCCGGAGATCACGGTGTTCGCCCGCGAGGTCGTGGACCCTGGCCGGGTCGGCGACGACCTGCCCTGGCTGCTCTTCCTGCAGGGCGGCCCCGGCGGCAAGTCACCCCGTCCGGTGCGGGCGGACGGATGGCTGGCCCACGCGCTGCGCACGCATCGCGTCCTGCTGCTCGACCAGCGGGGAACCGGCCGCAGCACCCCCGTCACGGCCGCGACGGCCGCGCGTCTGGGTGAGGGGCTGGCTCCGTACCTGCGGCACTTCCGCGCCGACTCCATCGTGGCCGACGCCGAGCTGATCCGCCGGCGGCTGTCGAAGGACCGCCCGTGGGACACGCTCGGGCAGAGCTACGGCGGCTTCCTGACCCTGACGTACCTCTCTCGGGCACCCGAAGGCCTGCGCGCCTGCTACGTGACCGGCGGCCTCGCCGGGCTCACCGCGACCGCCGACGAGGTGTACGCGCGCACGTACCCCCGGGTGAAGGACAAGGTCGCGCGCTACTACGCCCGGTATCCCGAGGACGTCGCCGCGGTGCGCGCGGTCGCCGACCACCTGGCGGCGAACGACGTGCGCCTGCCCGACGGTGACCGGCTGACCGTGCGACGGCTGCAGACCCTCGGCATGCCGCTCGGCATGGGCGACGGCGCCGAGCGGCTGCACTGGCTGTTCGAGGAGGCGTGGGACGGCCCCGCGCTCGCCGACGCGTTCCTGCGCGAGGTGATGGCGCTCACCTGCTTCGCGGACAACCCGCTGTACGGCGTGTTCCAGGAGGCCATCTACGCCCAGGGGGACGTCGCGACGGCGTGGGCGGCCGAGCGCGCCCTGCGGGACTTCCCCGAGTTCGCGCCCGACGCCGGCCCGCTGCTGTTCACCGGGGAGATGTTCTACCCCTGGATGTTCGACGAGATCGGCAGCCTGCGTCCCTTCCGCGAGGCCGCCGAGGCCCTGGCGAAGATGGACGACTGGCCGCCGCTCTACGACCCCGAGCGCCTCGCGGCCAACGAGGTGCCGGTGGCCGCGATCATCTACCACGACGACATGTACGTCGACGCGGAGCTGTCCCTGCGCACGGCCCGCTCGGTGGGCAACCTGCGCTACTGGGTCACCAACGAGTGGGAGCACGACGGCGTCCGCGCCTCGGGCGACCGCGTCCTGTCCCGCCTCATGGACCTCGCCGGAGGCCGGGTCTGAGAGGGGTCAGGTCCTTCAGCCGTGGTCGCCGCAGCACGGCGTGGGGTTCGGCACCTCGGCCGGCATGAGGCGGCCACCCAGGGAGGGCATGGTGAGCAGCGTGACACGCCCGTCGCGCCACTGCGGCCGTACGTGGTCGTTGGTCACGACGAGCGTGTCCCGCGACGGCTCCTCGGCCTGTGCCAGCACGACGACCTGGTCGATCGAGGAACCGGCCAGCAACTCGGCGACGCTGAGCGTGCCGGTCAGCTCGGTGTGGCCGGGGAACAGGACCAGCCGCCCGCCGGCTCCGGCGACGTGCTCGGCCGCCGCGAGCGCGGCGCCCTCCGCGAGGTCCTTTGGTCCGGTACGGCTGTCGCCCAGCGCGGAGCCCACGTTCTCGGGAATTCCCGAAGGAAGTGCCTGAAGGGCCAGCGAGCAGGCGACGTGCGGGGCGCCCGTCGCGGTTCGTACGAAGTGCGTGCAGCCCACGGTGCCGGCCGGAAGGCCGAGCACCTTCACCATGTCATGGAGAAGATGCTCGGCTTCTGTGACCGTCCGCGAGCCCGCGTCCAGTCCAAGGATCATCCGCGCGGCACGATCCAGATGGGGTTGCTGTAGAACCACAGGTCCTTCCAGGGGTCGGCGTCGCCGAAGACGTCGATCCGGGGACCCGCCGGGTCGACCGACGCGCCGAGCAGTCCGGCGGCGCCGCGGTTGCCGTCGGTGCCGCGCAGGCGTACGTAGACAGGGCGGTCCACGGCGCCGACCTGGTAGGTGAGCTTCACCGTGCCGGAGTTCTTGCCGACCTCGAACGACTTGACGACCTTGGTGGCCGGGGTCGTGAAGACGTCCTTGTTGGCGGCAGGTCCGGTGACGTCGCCCTGGATGACGTCCACGCGGGCCAGCGTCGGGATGAACTGCGCCCAGTTCGGCTGGTTCGCGAGCGTGATCTCGATGGAGACCTCGACCCTCGCGCCCTTGCGGACGTGCAGGGTGTCACCGAGGGACACACCGCGCTGTCCCGTGCCGGTCTGCCGGGCACGCACGACCAGGGCGCTGATCAGGCCGCCGTGGTCCACCCAGACGCGACCCTCGCGGATGCCGTCCATGACGGCCGTGTACGAGAAGTCCTTGGCGCCGACGTGGGTCCGGCTGTAGAAGCCCGGCCAGAAGTCGCCGTTCGACAGGCTCGGGGTGCCCTTGTAGATCGGGTCGCTGTGCTGGCCGTTGGCGTCGAAGGCGTCACCGGGACCGTAGGCGCTGGCGTCACCGTAGACCGTGTGCGAGTCGGAGTTGGCGGTGATCCACCAGCTCTTGCCCTCGGCGAGCAGGCTGTCCCACAGGCCGCCGACGGTCGCGGTCATCCAGTCGAAGCCGCCGAAGGTCTTGTAGCTCTCGGGCGGGTACGAGGCCCACGAGTCGGCGCCCGGGCTGTTGTCGTAGAACCCGCGCCCGGAGCCTCCGCCGTTCGGCTTGGCGATGCCCGCGGCCTGGTGGCCGGGCGCGCCTTCCATGCCCACCGCGATGCCCGGGGCGGCGTCCCGCCACGCCCGGATCTCGTGCGGGGTGTCCAGGCCCTTGCGGGCGGGGTGGTTGGCGAGGAACAGCGCGGCCTCGACACGGCGCCTCTTCACGGCGTCGGCCAGGAAGTTGAGCCCGGCGATGGCCAGGGCCTCGTTCTGCGGGGTGCTGGACGTCGCGTTCTTGACCGAGCCGTCGAAGGAGTTCTCGAACTCCTTGAGGGTGGCGAGCTCGTTGCGGCCGGGGGCCACGAAGACCGTGCCGTGCTCGGCGGCCGGGATGTTCCACTCCAGCCCCTGGAAGACCAGGGTGTCCTTGACGATCTCGCGAGCGGCGACGATGTCGGGGTTGACCTTGTCGACGCCGATCTTGGCGTGGGCGACGCTGCCGTGGTCGGTGATGACCATCCAGTCGAGCCCGTACGCGTTGGCGTGCCTGACGTGGTTGCTCACCTTGTACATGCCGTCGGAGCTGTACTGGGTGTGGATGTGGTGGTCGCCCGCGAGCCACAGGTAGCCGTCGCGCGGCTCGGAGTTGTGCTGCACACGCTGCGGGGTCGCGGCGGCGGCCTCGCCCTGCGTGCCGAGGACGCCCGCGGCGGTCAGGCCGGCGCCCAGCAGGCCCGCGCGCCGGAACATCGTGCGCCGCGAGAGCTGCCCGGGGGAGAGCTCGGCATCGGGTACCGACATGTCCACGACCGGCGACATCTCGCCCTGGTCATGGGCGTGCTCGTCGCCGTGAGAGTGGTCGTGCGGGTGAGCATGAGAGTGATCGTGAGGGTGATCGTGCCCGTGGCCCATGTCTTGCCTTTCCATCCCGCCGGAGAGATCTTGGCTCCGGCTACGCAGGCAGGTTGGCAAGAGCGGCTGAACCAGATGTGAACAGGCCAAAGCGACAGAGGGTCGAATGGCTTGCGATCGATCGGTGCAGGTGGGGCCGCTGTGACTCACACGCTCCTAGGTGGTCTCCGCCACCGCGTGGAAGAGCAGATCGGTGAGCCGTTCTTGGTACGCCGGATCGTCCACCGGACCACCGCCCGCCAGCCGCAGGAAGACGGAGCCGACGAGCAGCTCGAAGAACACCTCGGTGTCGGCCTCGGGCCTGGCCCCGCCCCGGGCGAGCGTTCCGGCGAGGTGCTCGCGCCCCGGCCACACCAGCTCGACGGAGAACCCCCTTCTGTCCCGCAGGTCCGCCATCAGGCCGACGTAGGCGGCGGCCATCTCGGGACGTCGCAACCGGGCCAGCAGCGCCCGCACCCAGGCGTGCAGGTCCGCCCGGAGATCGCCGGTGGGAGGGGGGAAGCCGCCGGACTCGGCGTGTTCGAAGAGCACATGGAGCACGATGTCGGCCTTGGACCGCCAGCGGCGGTAGATGGCGGGCCTGCTCACCCCGGCCCTGCGCGCGATCGCCTCGACGGTCATCTGCTGGTAACCGACCTCGCGCAACAATTCAGGCACCGCCCGCGATACCCGAACATTCACCTGGGGGTCACGCGGTCTTCCCTTGACATTCACGTCCATATACATTCCAAGCTGTCACGTAATGGATGTATCCAGGCAAAGGTGCGAGCCACCAAATGAGACCCATCGTGTTCAAGCGTTTCCTCATCCCCTTTCTCTTACTCGCCTCCCTGGTGGGGGCCGCCGCTCCCGCGCAGGCTAAGTCCCAGCCCTCGCTGCGGATCCTGCTCACCAACGACGACGGCTACAGCTCCTCGTCCACCCTTAGCCTCCGCCAGGCCCTGATCGCCGCGGGGCACCAGGTGACGATCGTCGCCCCGCTCACCGACTCCAGCGGGCTCGGCACCGGGCTCAACATCAAGTTCGGCACCACCCTCGAAGCGGTGGAGAGGTCCCCCGGGGTCTGGTCCGTCACGGGCAGCCCGGGCGACGCGGTCGCCTTCGGGGTGCGCGTGCTGTTCGCGAGCAACCCGCCCGACCTGGTCGTCTCCGGGCCCAACGCGGGTGAGAACGTCGCCGCGCTCGCCAACCACTCGGGCACGGTCGGCGCGGCCATCACCGCCCTCGCCGGCGGCGTCCCCGCCATCGCCTTCAGCACCGCCAGGGGCCCCTCGAACACGTTCCCGAGCGCCCCGCAGTCCATCGACTTCGCGGTCAAGGTCGTGAACAAGCTCGCCGCGACCTCCGCGTACAACGGCAAGATCCTCCCCGACCACACCGCGCTGAACGTGAACTACCCGGTCACGCCGAACGGCCAGGTCAAGTTCGCCAAGCTCGGCACGTCGCTGCCCGTCTCGACCGCCTACGCGCCCGCGCCCGACGCCTGCGCCACGTGCTACCGGATCCTGCCCCTGCCGGCGACCGCCCCGGACCCCGTGACCGACGCCGACCGCACCCTGCTCGACGCGGGCAACGTCACCATCACCGCGCTCGACGGCAGCTGGGAGGCCGGCCCGGCCGTGACCACACTCGTCCGTGTACGCCTGAACAACCTCACCCCGTAACACGCGTGCCACCGGCGTGCCCGCCCGCGCGGCGAAGCGGGGGCGGGCACGTCCGGCACCTGGGCGCGCATTCCAAAGACGTCTACGCGCGCGTTCCTGAGAGGTTTACGGGCGCGTTCCGGACAGGTTTACGCGCGCATTCCTGAGAGGTTTACGCGCGCATTCCGAACAGGAACCGGGTCACCCGCGTGCGGCGCACCAGCAGGTCGTACGCGGCGACCGTCAGGACGAGCGTGCCGAGCACGATCACGGCGTACTTGATTCCGATCGGCGCGTGCCATCCGACGACGCCGTACGCGACCGCGACTCACCACCAGGGCGCGGATCGCGTCCTGCTTGGGCCGCCGTGCCGGGCCGGCCGTCCTCGGCGGTTCAACGCCGGCCGTCGTCATGCAGCCTCCGCCTCAGCCTGTGGTCGGTGCCGCCATGCGCGGGACGACCAGTCTCGTCCCTGCCCGGCCCGGGCGCGACGCCCGCCGGATCGCGCCCGGGGCCTCCAGATGAATGTTTCATTGGACTGCGCGGCGATCCACAGGTCGGCCCGGCGCGTTTGCCAAGGCCAACGGGGGGCCGGGTGCCGCACGGCGGGCGAGGGCTTGCCGTGCGGCCATGGTCGCACGCAATCTGCTGTACATCCTCCCGAAACAACCACACCATGGGAGCGCTCCCACCGCCGCATGTCGAGCTGGGCGCTGCTTGGCCGTCTCAAGAAGGCGGCGGACCCATCAAGTTTCATAAGGGAGACAACAGACAATGGGACCCCACAAGAGTTCCTGGCGCAGAGCCGTGACGGCGGTGGCGGCATTGCTGCTCACCGCCATCGGGCTCGTCATCAGCCCGACTTCGGCCAGCGCCGCGGTGGCCTGCGATGTCACGTATACGAAGGCATGGGAAGGCGGCAACGGGTTCGGCGGGAACATCACGATCAAGAACCTGGGCGACCCGCTGACCAACTGGACGCTGACCTTCACCTTCCCGGGCAGCCAGCAGGTGACCCAGGGCTGGACCGCCGACTGGACGCAGTCCGGTGCGAACGTCACCGCGAAGAGCCTCTCGTACAACGGGAGCCAGGCGACCGGAGCCTCGTGGACCATCGGGTTCAACGGCACCTTCAGTGGCACCAACACCAACCCCACCAGCTTTGCGATCAACGGCGTGACCTGCAACGGCGGTAGCGGCACGACGCAGTCTCTGGTGGTCAGCCCGACCTCGGTGTCCGTCGCGGCGGGTAGCACGGCGACCTACGCCGTGAAGCTGGCGGCGCAGCCGAC
>NZ_JBFBIK010000020.1:0-6425 GCF_040685555.1 Sphaerisporangium sp. NPDC088356 | reverse complement strand
GAACGCCAGCAGCGCCAACGGCACCCGGGCCATCACGGTCGCCTCCTCGGGCCTCACCTCGGTCACGGTCACCGCGTCCGTTCAGGGCGGCGGCAACTCGGGCACGCACGTCGACAACCCCTACGCCGGCGCAACCGGCTACGTGAACAGCGACTGGTCGTCCAAGGCCGCCGCCGAGCCGGGCGGCTCCGCCGTCGCCAACATCTCGACGGGCGTGTGGCTGGACCGCATCGCCGCCATCGCCGGCTCGTCGAGCGCCAAGGGCCTGCGCGCGCACCTCGACGCGGCCGTCCAGCAGGACGCCGCCAACGGCAGCACCCCGCTGACCATCCAGTTCGTCATCTACAACCTGCCGAACCGCGACTGCTCGGCCCTGGCCTCCAACGGCGAGCTCAAGATCGCTGAGAACGGCCTCAGCCGGTACAAGACCGAGTACATCGACCCGATCGCCGCGATCATGGCCGACCCCCAGTACGCGGGACTGCGGATCGTGACGATCGTCGAGATCGACTCGCTGCCGAACCTGGTCACCAACACCAACCTCGCGGCCTGCGCCGAGGCACAGCAGTCGGGCGCCTATGTCCAGGGTGTGCAGTACGCCCTGAACAAGCTGCACGCGATCTCGAACGTTTACACCTACATCGACGCGGGGCACCACGGCTGGCTCGGCTGGGACACCAACTTCGGCCCGTCGGCCCAGCTCTTCGCCAGCACCGCGCGCGGCACCACCGCGGGCATGGCCAGCGTCGACGGCTTCATCACCAACACCGCCAACTACTCCGCGCTGAGCGAGCCCTACTTCACCGTGAACTCCACCGTGAACGGCCAGTCGGTGCGCCAGTCCCACTGGATCGACTGGAACTTCTACGTCGACGAGCTGACCTACGCCCAGGCGTTCCGCCAGCGGCTCATCACCGAGGGCTTCCCGTCGACCATCGGCATGCTGATCGACACCTCCCGTAACGGCTGGGGCGGCTCGGCCCGGCCCACCGGCCCGAGCACGTCGACCGACGTCAACACCTTCGTGGACCAGTCCCGCGTCGACCGGCGGGTCCACGCCGGCAACTGGTGCAACCAGAACGGCGCCGGTCTCGGCGAGCGTCCGAGGGCGAACCCCGCGACCGGCCTCGACGCCTACGTCTGGATCAAGCCTCCGGGCGAGTCCGACGGCTCCAGCTCGGCCATCCAGAACGACGAGGGCAAGGGCTTCGACCGGATGTGCGACCCGACCTACACCGGCAACGACCGTAACGGCAACAACGCGACCGGTGCTCTGCCGAACGCTCCGATCTCCGGTGCCTGGTTCTCGGCGCAGTTCCGCCAGCTCCTCCAGAACGCCTACCCGGCGCTCTAACCCGCCAGACCGCGGGCCCCGTCACGGCTGACTCGTGGCGGGGCCCGCCACCAACCACCGTCGTGGTCCTGTCCCGGAGGGGGTCCCCCCCGGACAGGGCCAGGACGCGCATGTACGCCTCTACGTGCGCGAGTGAAGCAACCCGTGCGGGTCAAGGACGAACTTGCACGCCGCGCCCTTGTCGAAGTCCTCGTAGCCCCTGGCGGCCTGGTCGAGCGGGATCGGCGTCGCGTTGACCGCCTTGGCTATCTGCACCCGGTCGTGGAGGATCGCCATCATGAGCTGCCGGTTGTAGCGCATGACGGGGCACTGGCCGGTGAAGAAGGCGTGCGACTTGGCCCAGCCGAGCCCCAGCCTGATCGACAGCGAGCCCTCCTTGGCGGCCTCGTCGGCCGCGCCCGGGTCGCCGGTGACGTACAGGCCAGGGATGCCGATGGCGCCGCCGGCCCGGGTGATCTCCATCAGGGAGTTGAGCACGGTGGCGGGCCGCTCGGTCCGCGCCTCCCTGCCGTGGCCGCGCGCCTCGAAGCCCACCGCGTCGACGGAGCAGTCCACCTCGGGGACGCCCAGGATCTGCTCGATCTGATCCCCCGGATCGCCCTTGGACACATCGACGGTCTCGCAGCCGAAGCTGCGGGCCTGCGCCAGGCGGTCCTGGTTCAGGTCGCCGACGATCACCACGGCCGCCCCCAGCAGGAACGCCGACGCGCCCGCCGCCAGCCCCACCGGGCCGGCGCCCGCGATGTAGACCGTCGATCCCACCCCCACCCCCGCGGTCACGCACCCGTGGAAGCCGGTGGGGAAGATGTCCGCCAGCATGGCCAGGTCGAGGATCTTCTCCATGGCCTGGTCCTTGTCGGGGAACTTCAGCAGGTTCCAGTCCGCGTACGGCACGAGCACGTACTCCGCCTGCCCGCCGACCCATCCGCCCATGTCCACGTACCCGTAAGCCGAACCCGGCCGGTCGGGGTTGACGTTCTCGCAGATGCCGGTCTTGCCCTCCTTGCAGTTCCGGCACCGGCCGCAGGAGATGTTGAACGGGACCGACACCAGGTCGCCCACCTTGATGAACTCCACGTCGGGGCCCAGCTCCACGACCTCGCCGGTGATCTCGTGGCCCAGGATGAGCCCTTTGGGGGCGGTGGTGCGCCCTCGCACCATGTGCTGGTCGCTGCCGCAGATGTTCGTGGCGACGGCCTTGACGATGGCTCCGTGGGGGACCTTGCGGCCGACATTGGCGGGGTTCACCCCCGGCCCGTCCTTGAGCTCGAACTCCGGGTAGTCGGTGTCCTCGACCGCGACCTTGCCGGCGCCCCGATACGCGACCGCCTTGTTACCGGGCATGGTCCACCCTCTCCCGCCTCGTCGCCATCCTCGCCATCGTCGCCGGAGGCGCCGCGGAACGAGTGGGGGACAGCCGCGAGTGCCACGCTGCCGGCAGCCGTACGTCCTCGGCCGCGCGTGACCGGCCGCTGTCCCCCCTGAGCGCGGCGACGGCGGAGCCCGGCCCGAACGCGCTGCGCGGCACCCTTCAACGGCCCGAAGGCGGGATCCGTCGCGGGTAACCGGCCATCGCACGCCCCCACGACACTGGTTCTTCCCGGACATCGGCCATATATCCGCTGGTCATAGGCATAAATCAGGCTATAGGTGGCATTGGTTGTACTCTTAATACCGTTGTACGCCTACAACCTCCTGGGAGGGACGTGACCGAGCTCAGCCACCGCCGGCGCATGCTCGTCCTGCTGATCTGCTGCATGAGCCTGCTCATCGTCGGGCTCGACAACACCATCGTGAACGTCGCCCTTCCGTCGATCGAGCGCGACCTCCACGCGCCGGTATCGGGGATGCAGTGGACCATCGACGCCTACACCCTCGTGCTGGCGAGCCTCCTGCTCCTGTCCGGCTCGACGGCCGACCGCGTCGGGCGCCGCCGCACCTTCCAGATCGGCCTGGTGGTGTTCGCGGCCGGCTCGCTGCTCTGCGGCCTCGCGCCGAGCCTCGGCTGGCTGGTGGCCTTCCGGGTCCTGCAGGCCATCGGGGGCTCGATGCTCAACCCGGTCGCCATGTCGATCATCACGAACACCTTCACCGAGCCGAGGGAGCGTGCCCGCGCCATCGGCGTGTGGGGAGGCGTGGTCGGCATCAGCATGGCGCTCGGCCCGGTCGTCGGCGGCGTGCTCGTGGACTCGACCGGCTGGCGCTCGATCTTCTGGATCAACGTGCCGGTCGCGGCGGTCGCCCTGCTGCTCACCGCGCTGTTCGTCCCCGAGTCCCGGGCACCCCGGCCCCGCCGGATCGACCCCGTGGGCCAGGTGCTGGTCATCGTGACGCTGGCCTCACTCACGTACGCGATCATCGAGGTGCCGGCCAGGGGCTGGAGCTCCCCGGTGATCATCGCGTTCTCGGTCGCCGCCGTGGCCGCGCTCGCCGCCCTGATCGTGTACGAGCTGCGCCGCCCGGAACCCCTGATCGAGCTGCGGTTCTTCCGCAGCGTTCCCTTCTCGGGGGCGTCGGTCATCGCGGTGAGCGCGTTCGCGGGGTTCGGCGCGTTCCTGTTCCTCAACACGCTTTATCTGCAGGACGTGCGGCAGCTCTCGCCGTTCCACGCGGGGCTGTGCACGCTGCCGATCGCGGCCATGGCGGTGGTGTTCGCCCCGCTGTCCGGCCGGCTGGTCGGGGAGCGCGGTTCCCGGCCTTCGCTGATCATGGCGGGCCTCGCCATCACGGCCAGCGGCCTCATGCTCACCCGGCTGACCGCGACCACGCCCCTTCCCTGGCTGCTCGCCAGCTATACGGTCTTCGGCTTCGGGTTCGCCATGGTGAACGCGCCCGTCACCAACACCGCCGTGTCCGGTATGCCCATCGCGCAGGCCGGAGTCGCGGCGGCCGTCGCCTCGACGAGCCGCCAGGTCGGCCAGTCGCTCGGGGTGGCCGTCGCCGGGTCGGTGCTCGCGTTCGGCATGACCGGATCGCTGCGGGACGGGTTCACCAAGGCCAGTCTCGCGGGCTGGTGGATCGTCGCCGGGTATGGGGCGATCGTGCTCCTGCTCGGTATCATCACCACGGGCAGATGGGCGAAGGGCACCGCGGAGCGGACCGCGGCGCGCCTCACCGTCGACGACACGAGGATTCCCGTCACGTCATGAGCCACGACCCCCAGATGGCCACCCGTGTCTGGCACGGCATGCGCGCTCTCGTCCTCGACCGGTACGACCGGCGCAAGGAGGTCTGCGACGCGCTCGACATGAGCTTCATCAGAGTCAAGGCGCTGCGCCGGCTGGCCGTGGCGCCGCTCACCATGCGGCAGCTCGCCGCCGAGCTGGCGACCGACGCCCCCTACACCACGCTGGTCGTGGACGACCTCGTACGGCGGGGCATGGTGGTGCGCGACGTCCACCCCGAGGACCGGCGCCAGAAGATCGTGACCGTGACCGCCGAGGGCGAGAAGGCCGCCTCGCTCGCCGACGCCATCTTGGGCGAGCCGCCCCCGCCCCTGCGAGACCTCGACCTCGCCGACCTCGCCGACCTCGACCGCATCATCGCGGCCCTGACCCGCTGACCGCGTCACCAGAGGCCGACGGGCGGGCGAGGCCCCGGGGCCTTCGCCGCCGGAGGTGCCCCTACGCTCAGTGGTCGCGCTTGGTGACCAGGCGGGCGAGGCTGGTCAGCTCGGTGGCGGCCCTTGGCGCGGGGTCGGCGGATGTCAGGTGGCCGAGCGCCTCGACCAGCAGGTCGTCGGCCCGGGCCTGGCTCCAGGCACGGCCGCCCGCGGCCTCGATCAGCTCGGCGGCGTGGACGAGATCGGGACCGGTGAGCTCCTGCTCGCGGCGGTAGAGCGTTGCCAGCTCGTCACCCGCCGGTGTGCCCGAGGCCAGGGCGGCGACCACGGGCAGGGACTTCTTCCGGTTGCGCAGATCGGAGTAGACGGGCTTGCCCGTCACCGCGGGATCCCCCCAGATGCCAAGGAGGTCGTCCACGAGCTGGAAGGCCAGCCCCAGGCGGTCGCCGAACCCGCGCAGACGCTCTATCTGCTCCGGGGTGCCGCCGCCGAACAGGGCGCCCAGGGCGCACGCGCCGCCCAGCAGGGCTCCGGTCTTGCCCTCCGCCATGCTCACGCACTCGGACAGGCTGACATCGGCACGTGCCTCGAAGGCCGTGTCGGCGCTCTGGCCCTCCACCAGGTCGAGGACCGCGGCGCCGAGCACCCGGGCCCCGTCGGGGGCGGCGGGATGGCCGTCGGCGCCGAGCACGTCGAAGGCCAGCGTCAGCAGAGCGTCACCGGCCAGGATGGCCGCGCTCACACCGAACACGCTCCAGGCCGTGGGGCGATGGCGGCGGGTCACGTCGCCGTCCATCACGTCGTCGTGCAGAAGCGAGAAGTTGTGCACCAGCTCCACCGCGACCGCCGCCGACATGGCCCCGAGATTGAGCCCCCCGGCCACCCCTGGATCGGTGGGGCTCCGTACGGCCTTGGCGGACAGCAGGTCGGTGGGGGTTCCCACCGCTTCGGCGGACAGGAGGACGAGGGCCGGGCGGATGGCCTTGCCTCCGCTGGTGGTGGCCGGCCTGCCGTCCTGGTCCTGCCAGCCGAAGTGGTACTCCGCGATGCGCCGCATCGACGCGGGCAACGTCTCCACCGCGGACCGCAGGGCGGGACCGGTCAGGTCACGGCTCCAGGCCAGCACCTCGTGTGCCGGCCGGCCCGTGGTCATCACCTTGGTCATGCGCGCGACCCCTTCCCTCCGTGCCTGAACTCGGTGTGTTCGAATGCCCCGAGCACGCCGGGGAAGACTTTCATCGACTTCATCACATTTATCGCGGTCATTCCCTGTCGTGACCCCAGAAAGCTGGTCTCTTCACTGTAAAACCGGGCCGACTGCCGGCCCATGGACGGCGTGTCCGGATGTCACGCGCGGCCGGCGGACGCGCATGGAGAGCCGGGCGACACGAACAGCCGCCTGGCGTTTCCACGGTGGTTTCGGACGTGCCTCAGTGGGATGGTTTCGGCCGTGCGTCAGTGGCCGATTTCGACGTGTTCGAGGATGCCGAGTGCGTCGGGGACCAGGAC
>NZ_JBFBIK010000019.1:0-85056 GCF_040685555.1 Sphaerisporangium sp. NPDC088356 | reverse complement strand
GCACCGGCAAAGACCGCTGGACCTACACCTACCTCCCACACCGGAAAAGATCGCCAACCTCCACCCAGCTCCCACACCACCCCCGCCCACACCCCCGAACATGAAACCCCCGACCACAGTCACCGCACGTTCTAGGCATCTCTGGACTGTCATCATTGATCTTGTTTCGGAGTGATCAGTGGGTCTCGGAGAGCGCTGGCGGAGGAGCAGGCTGGCGTCCACGCGCTGGTCCGTTCGCTCGCGGCCGACAGCAGGCGCGCCTTGACGGAGCGAGTGAGGCCCGGAGCGGAACACCGCATACACCTAAGATCAGCAAGTCCAATGGCGTCACCGTCGACCCGGCCACGCTCGCCGAGGAGTACGGCACGGACGCCGTCCGCTGGTGGCTGGTGCGCGAAGTGCCCCACCTCGGAGACGCTGACGTCACCCTTGGCCGGCTCGTCGCCCGCACCGCGACGGCGACGAGCACACCGGGCGCCAACTGGACACGGTCCTGGACACGCTCATCCGAGCATGCCGGACAGTCGCCGAGTACCTGGCACCCTTCCTGCCCGACGCCGCGGCCCGCGTCACACGGCAGTGCTCAACCCTGGACGGACGGCTGCCCAACCCCTCACCGGTCTTCCAGAGGATCGCCACACCGGTCCGGTGACGACTGCCGGCGAGGATCTGGTTGTGGACAAGCCGCAAGTTGCTGACCAGTCAGTCCCAAGCTCTCCTCAAACGGTCTGGTGGACCGTGTCCGGTAGGCACCCACATGGATTCGGGGCCAGCCGGCAATCGGAACGCTCCAGCGGACCCCATATTCGGACCCCATATGAGGAGAAATAATAACTTCGCACAACACCGGACCCAGCACCGGCGACGACGGCGCCCAGGTCGGCCGGGAGGCAGGGCAGACCAGGGATCTCCGCAAGGCGGTGCGCGGCCGGGTGTCCGTACCCGGGGACAAGGGGTTCGAGACCGCGAGGCAGGCGTGGAACCTCTCGATCGACCAGCCGGTCAGTGCCGTCGTGCAGGTCGAGGACGCGGCCGACGCGGCCGAGGTGGTCCGGTTTGCCGTGCGGAACGGTTTCGGCGTCGCCGTCCAGCCCAGCGGTCACGGGGCCACGGACGGACTCGACGGGGAGATCCTCGTCCGTACGGGCCGGTTGGGCGGCGTGCAGGTGTGGCCGGAGCGGAGGCTGGCCCGGGTGGAGGCGGGCGCGTCCTGGGGCGAGGTGCTGGCCGAGGCGGGCAAGCACGGGCTCACCGGCCTCGCCGGCAGCTCGCCCGTGGTCAGCGCCACCGGGTTCACCCTCGGCGGCGGGCTGAGCTGGTTCAGCAGGCGGCACGGCCTCGCGGCCAACAGCGTGCGGGCGTTCGACGTGATCGACGCCGAGGGCGCGGAAAGGCGGGTCACCGCCGAGTCCGACGCCGAGCTGTTCTGGGCCCTGCGTGGTGGCGGCGGTGACTTCGCCCTGGTCACAGCCATGGAGTTCGAGCTGTACCCGGCCCCGAAGCTGTACGGCGGCCGCATGATCTGGCCGGCCGACCGGGCCGCCGACGTCCTCGCCGCCTTCCGTGACACCACCACGCAGGCGCCGGAGGACCTGAGCGTGTGGTTCGCGCTGCTGCAGTTCCCGCCCTTCCCCGAGCTTCCCGAACCGCTGCGTGGCCTGTCGGCGGTCGTGGTCGACGTCACGTTCCTGGGCGAGAGCGACGAGGCCCGCGCGCTGCTGGGCCGGTTCGACCGTATTCCTGGCGTGATCGCCGACACGCGGGGCGAGGTGGCGCCGCGCGACCTGGGCGGCATCTGCGCCGAGCCGACGTTCCCCTCCCCCTCGATGATGCGCGCCGAGCTTCTCGGCCGCTTCGACGACGCCGCCGCCGAGGCGTTCCTCTCGGCCACGGCGGCGGGCGCGGGCGCTCCGCTGACGTCCGTACAGATCCGCCATCTCGGCGGCGCGCTGTCGCGGCTCGCGCCGGACGCCGGGGCCTGCGGGCACATCGGCGAGCAGTACCTGGTCGGCGCGCTCGGGATCACGCCGACGCCGGAGGCCATGCAGGCCATCAGGGCCCGCCAGAACGAGCTGCGCCTGGCGCTGGCCCGGCACACCACCGGGATCAAGCCCTTCAACTTCCTCGCGCACGAGGAGAACGCCGCGTCCGCGTTCCCGGGTGACGTGCTGGCGAGGCTTCGCGCCGCCAAGCGCCACCACGACCCGCTCGGGGTGTTCCGCAGCAACCACCCTGTGCTGGCCTAAGGGCGACCAATGCCCGATTTGTCGCGAAGGTTCTTGGAAAGGACTCACAGCGGGTAAGAAGGCCATGACTGGGGGAAGTCATGAAAAGGATCACGACGGTCGTCGTGCTCGCCACGATGACGATGTTCGGTACGGGCGCGATGTTCGGTACGGGCGCGGCCGGGGGACCGCCGGGCCAGGAAGAGAAGCAGTCCGTCAGCAAGGATCAATACCGAATACTCATTGGTCAGTGCCGATACGCCGACACGACCAAGGAGCAGGAGGACTGCCGCGCGCGGGTCGAGGAGAAGTACGAGGTGGGCGCGCGGCCCAACCCCCACCTGGACTGCCGGACCTACTCCGGCGTGACCGTGTGCGGCGTGCTGAAGCTCAACGACCGCGAACAGCAGTGCGTACGGGAGTCCGTCGACAGCGGCCTGACCTATCGCCGGTCGGAGGTGGAGTGCTACGCCTTCCGCTGAGGGCCGGCGCCCCGGTCAGCCCGCTCGTCCTGAACATGCGCCCGTGGACCGGAGCCCCACTCCCGGGGCTCCCCCCTCGCGGCACCGCCAGTGGCCTCACAGCAGGTCGTAGAAACCGAACTCCAGGTACACCTCTCGCTGGATCTTCCCGTACAGGCGCTCGTGCGGGGGATAGAAACGCTTACCGCATTCGAGGTCGTCGAGGGCTGCCTTGATCTCGTCGGCGAGGTAAGGCCTGGCCTCACCGGGCGTCAGAACGGGCGCGTAGACGGCGCCCTTCGGCGCCTTCCACGACCGTATGAGCGCGTCGGGCACCTTCTCGCCGAGCCTGTACTCCTCGGCGTGGAAGGCCTTGGCTCCGCGCTGGGCGAGCGCGGAGGGTTCAGCTGAGTCGACGGCATAGCCCTTGTCCCTGAGGCAGCTTCCCATGGCCGCGCCGAGCTCGGCGAGCCGTGGATCACCGTCGATCTCGAGTCTGACGCGCTGGTCGATCCGGGCCGTCATCTGGTCGACCTGATCAACGTAGGGAGTCCACGTGCGCCGCAGGACGCGGCTGGTCACCACCGACCCGGCCCGCTGCATCCGCTGGGCTTCGGCCGATACCAGGCCGCCGCCCTGCTCAGTGAGCCTGAAGTAACGTCTCGGCCGCCCGTCGACGGCCTCCTCGCGGTCCACCACGATCAACCCGTTCGCCGACAGCCGGTCGAGCGCACCGTAGAGGGTGCCTACGGGTAGCTTGATGCGGTCGTCGGACAGTGTCAGGACTTGCTTGATGATGGCGTGCCCGTGAAGCGGCCCGTCGAGGAGCGCGGCGAGGATGAAATAGGTGGGCTCGCTAACCGAAGATGCTCCGGTGGCCATGGCCGAGACCAGCCTCTCGGACAACATGGTCCGGGCCCGCACGGCGTACTGCCGCAGCGGCAGGTGGTCGACCGCCCAGGCCTCGAACCCGGGGACGAAGCCGGGTCCCGTCAGCGCCGGAAGCTCCCGCAGCCTGCGGTTCTCGATCTCGGCGGATTACCCGTGTCCGGTGCCGTAGACCGAGTCGGGGCTCGGGGCGTCGGCGATGAGCTTGCCGACGGCCTCGCCGATCTCGTGGACCTCCCACCGGGCGCCCTCGTCCACGCCGGGCCCGTGGCTCCAGCCGGTGGCGATGGAGATCATGCCGCCCTCCACCTCGAACACCCTCCCGGTCACGTCCGCCGACTCGGCCGAGCCGAGCCAGACCACCAGAGGGGCCACGTTGGCGGGGTCCATGACGTCGAAGCCCGAGTCCGGGCGTGCCATCATCCCGGCGAAGACCTCCTCGGTCATCCGGGTGCGCGCGGCCGGGGCGATCGCGTTGACGGTCACGCCGTAGCGTCCGAGCTCGGCGGCGGCGGTGTGGGTGAGCGCGACGATCCCGGCCTTGGCCGCGGCGTAGTTGCCCTGCCCGACGCTGCCCAGCAGCCCGGCGCCCGAGGAGGTGTTGACCACCCGGGCCTCCACGGGCTGGCCTGCCTTCGAGCGCTCCCGCCAGTACGTGGCCGCGTGCCGCAGCGGCAGGAAGTGCCCCTTGAGGTGGACCCGGACGACGTCGTCCCATTCCTCCTCGGTCATCGAGACGAGCATGCGGTCGCGTACGAACCCCGCGTTGTTGACGAGCACGTCGAGCCCGCCGAAGGCGCTGAGCGCGGTCTTCACCAGCCGCCCGGCGCCGTCCCAGTCGGCGATGTCGTCGCAGTTGGCGACCGCCTGGCCGCCGAGGTCCCGGATCTCCTCAACGACGTCCTGCGCCGGACCGCCGGAGCGGCCGGCCCCCTGAAGACCGGTACCCAGGTCGTTCACGACGACCTTCGCGCCCTGCCGGGCGAACTCCAGTGCGTGCTCCCGCCCGATGCCACGCCCGGCACCGGTCACCACGACGACCCGCCCCGCACAGATACCGCTCATTCACCGTTCCTTTTCCGCCACGATCACTTAAGTTTCCCCACAAAAAGGCATATATGTCCAGATCAGGAAAGTTGTCGCCAAGCTGGAATCTCGCCGCCGCCGTGGACGTGGACCCGCGCGCCCGTCACGAAGCCCGGGGAGCCCAGCCACAGGCAGGCCTCCGCGACGTCCTGCGGCCTCGCCATGCGCCCCGCGGGCACGGTCGCGGCCACCTGGTCGAACGATCCGCCGTAGTGGCCTGCGGCGTTCTCGGTCTCGGCGAGGCCGACCACGACCGTGTTGACCCGTACGGCGGGCGCCCACTCCGCCGCCAGGCACTCGGCCAGATGGTGGAGCCCGGCCTTGGCCGCGCCGTACGCGGAGGTGCCGGGCGAGGGCCGGTCCCCGCTCACGCTCCCGATCATCACGATCGAGCCCGCGGACGCGGACAGGAGAGGGTACGCGCGCTGGGACACCAGCAGCGGGGCCGTCAGGTTGAGCTCGATGATCTTCGCGTGCAGGCGCGGGGACGTCCCGGCGAGCGGCGCGCCCGGTGAGCCTCCGGCGTTGTTGACGACCAGGTCCAGCCGGCCGTACTCCTGCTCGATCTCGGCGAACAGGCGGTCCACGTCGCCGGGGTCACGGACGTCCGCCGCGAGGTAGCGCGCCTGGCGGAACGGCCCCGTGCCCCCGCGCAGCAGGCCCTCGGGCTCCCGGGGCAGCTGGTCGGGCGGCTTGCGGGCGCAGACCACCACCTCGGCGCCGGCTCCGAGGAAGGCCGAGGCGATCCCCGCCCCGATGCCCTTGCTGCCCCCGGTCACCAGCACCACCCTGCCGGTGTAGTCGTAGCTCACCATCCGCACCACCGTCCCCGCATATGGCCGTCGTGCTACGGTACCAAGCAAGCGTTAGGTGACCCAAGGCTCGGTGAGGCGCGATGGGAATCACAGTGAGCGACGGCCCGATCGCGGAGGTCGTGGTCCACGTCCCCCCGGTCAACGCGCTGCCCGTCCAGGGCTGGTTCGACCTGGCGGACGCCGTGCTCGCCGCGGGACGCGACCCGGCGACACGGGTGGTCGTGCTCCGCGCGGAGGGAAAGGGCTTCAACGCCGGGGTGGACATCAAGGAGATTCGGCGCACCTCCGGGTACGAGGCCCTGGTCGGGGCCAACCGCGGCTGCTACGCGGCCTTCGCCGCCGTCTACGAGTGCGAGGTGCCGGTGCTGGCCGCCGTGCACGGCTTCTGCCTCGGCGGCGGGATCGGCCTCGTGGGCAACGCCGACATCGTCGTGGCCAGCGAGGACGCCTACTTCGGGCTGCCCGAGGTGGACAGGGGGGCGCTCGGAGCCGCGACCCACCTGGCGAGGCTCGTACCTCAGCACCTCATGCGGGCCATGGTGTACACCTGCCGCAACGTCACGGCCGCCGAGCTGCACCATCACGGCTCGGTGCTCGAGGTGGTGCCCCCGGACAAGCTGAGGGACGCGGCGTTCGAGGTCGCCGGCCAGATCGCGGGCAAGGACCCGTACGTCATCCGCCGGGCCAAGGAGTCGCTCAACGGCATCGACCCCGTCGACGTGAAGCGCGGTTACCGGTTCGAGCAGGGCTTCACCTTCGAGCTCAACCTGACGGGCGCGGGCGACCGCCACCGCGCCGCCTTCACCGACCGCGCCCGGGAGGAGCTCGGATGAGGGACAAGACCATGTCGGTCGAGGAGATCGCCGGGTCTCTGGAGAGCGGCATGACGATCGGGATCGGCGGCTGGGGGTCCCGGCGCAAGCCGATGGCCCTGGTCCGCGCGATCTGCCGCTCCGCGCTCCGTGACCTCACGGTGGTCTCGTACGGCGGGGCCGACGTGGGCCTGCTGTGCGCGTACGGCAAGGTGCGCAGGGTCGTGGCCCCGTTCGTCACGCTCGACTCGATCCCCCTGGAACCGCACTTCCGGGTCGCGCGGCAGACGGGCGCCGTGCGGTTCACCGAGTACGACGAGGGCATGTTCATGTTCGGCCTGCTCGCGGCGGCCCACCGGCTGCCGTTCCTGCCGACCCGGGCGGGCCTGGGCTCGGACGTCATGCGCGTGAACCCTGGCCTGCGTACGATCCGCTCGCCCTACGAGGACGGCGAGGATCTGGTCGCGGTGCCCGCTCTGACGATGGACGTGGCCCTGGTGCACCTGAACCGGGCGGACCGGCGGGGCAACGCCCAGTACCTCGGCCCCGACCCCTACTTCGACGACCTGTACGCCAAGGCCGCCGGCCGCTGCTACGTGAGCTGCGAGCGGCTGGTGGACACGGCCGACTTGCTGAAAGAAGGCCCGGTCCAGTCGCTGCTGATCAGCAGGTCGATGGTCGCGGGCGTGGTGGAGACGCCGGGCGGCGCCCACTTCACGACGTGCGAGCCCGACTACGGGCGCGACGAGGCGTTCCAGAAGAGCTACGTCACCGCCGCCACCGACCAGGACGCGTGGGCGTCGTTCCGCGAACGCTTCCTTTCCGGCGACGAGACCGCCTACCAGACCGCCGTACGCCGGGCACGCGAGGAGGCCCGATGACCCCCGGCCTCGCTTACGACGGCGCGCCGACGCGAGCGGAGGTCTGCGTGGTGGCCTGCGCGGAGGCGTTCAGGGGCGACGGGGAGATCCTGGCGGCGGGCGTCGGCGGGGCGATCACGGTCCTCGCGGCCCGTCTGGCGCGGCTGACGTTCGAGCCCGATCTGGTCACGCACGACGGGGTGTGCCTGCTCACCGGCGACGTTCCTCCTCTCGGCGAGGACCCGGAGGTGGTGGAGGGCTGGCTTCCGTTCCGCGACCACCTCTGGCTCGTGCTCCAGGGCCGCAGGCACGTCATGCTGGGCGCCGGCCAGATCGACCGGCACGGCAACACCAACATCTCGTGCATCGGCGACTGGGCCAGGCCCAGATCGCAGCTACTCGGCGTCCGCGGCGCTCCGGGGAACACGGTGTGCGACCCGACGAGCTACTGGATCCCCCGGCACTCGACCCGGGTCTTCGTCCCGAAGGTGGACATGGTCAGCGGCGTCGGGTACGACCGGGCGGCCGAGGCCGGGACGAGCGCCTCGCGCCACCACGACCTCCGTCGCGTCGTGACGAACCTCGCCGTGCTGGACTTCGCCACTCCCGATCGCTCGATGCGGCTGGCCTCGGTCCATCCGGGGGTCACGGTGGAGCAGGTCGTCGCGAGCACGGGTTTCGAACTCGCCATGCCCCGCGGCGGCGTACCCGAGACCCGCACCCCCGCCCCCGACGAGCTGCGCCTGCTCCGAGAGCACCTCGACCCGGGCTCCCTGCGCGACCGCGAGATCGCGAGATGACCTCTCCCCCGCAACCGGGCACGGCCTTCCCACCTGACCAACGAACCCGGGCACTGCGTACCCCGTTGACCGAGCTGGTGGGGTGCCGGTATCCGGTGGTGCAGACCGGGATGGGGTACGTCGCGGGCGCGCGGCTGGCTGCGGCGACGTCGAGTGCCGGGGGCCTCGGGATCATCGCCGCCTCCACCATGTCGGTCGGGCAGATGACCGACGCCATCAGATCGGTCAAGGACCGGACCGACGCGCCGTTCGGGGTCAACATCAGGTCCGACGCGGACGACGCCCGCGACCGGGTCGAGGTGATGATCCGCGAAGGGGTACGCGTGGCGTCGTTCGCGCTCGCCCCCCGGCGGGAGCTGATCGCCCGGCTCAAGGACGCGGGCGTCGTCACGATGCCCTCGGTGGGCGCCCGCCGCCACGCCGAGAAGGTCGCCGCGTGGGGCGTGGACGCCGTGATCGTGCAGGGCGGCGAGGGCGGGGGGCACACCGGGCCCGTCCCGACCACCCTGCTGCTCCCCCAGGTTGTCGATGCCGTGGACGTCCCGGTGGTCGCGGCGGGTGGGTTCTTCGACGGGCGAGGCCTGGTCGCGGCGATGGCGTACGGCGCGGCCGGGGTGGCCATGGGAACGAGGTTCCTGCTCACCTCGGACTCGACCGTGGGTGAGGAGGTGAAGAAGCTCTACCTCGGGGCCTCGGACACGGTGGTGACCACCCGGGTGGACGGCGTGCCCCATCGGGTGCTGAAGACCTCCTTCGTGGAGTCACTCGAAACCGCGGGCCGGCTCAGGGGCCTGGCCCGGGCCGTGGCCAACGGGGCGCGGTTCAAGAAGATCTCCGGCCTGACCTGGGCCGAGATGATCCGTGAGGGACGCCGCATGAGACACGGGCGCGACCTCACCTGGGCCCAGGTGATCCAGGCCGCCAACACCCCGATGCTGCTCAAGGCCGCCATGGTCGACGGCAGAGCGGACCTCGGCGTGATGGCGTCGGGCCAGGTCGTCAGCGTGATCGACGATCTCCCCAGCTGCGAGGACCTCATCACCCGCATCATCATCGAGGCACAGACCGTACTGACCACCCTCTCCGCGACGGACGACCCCCACCCGCGCTGACCCGAGACGCGGCACGGACGAGCCCACTGTGCCCGCTCGCGGCATCGCCGCTCGGTTCCCGTGAGCGGAGGGGGCTGAGGCCGCCGCTGGCGCACTGGTACCACGGCCTGACGGGCGGCGAATGCCGGTCATACGACCGTGAGGCCGCGGGAGGCGAGGAGAGCGGCGGCCTGGGCATGGCTGATGACGGCGCCCTTGAGGTAGCGCAGCTCGCTGTCGTCGGGCTCGCCGAGGTCGGCACCGCGCAGGTCGGCCTTGGCGAATTTCGCGTCCACCAGACGGGCACGGATCAGGCGGCAGTCGGTCAGCACGGCCTTGGTGAAGTCGCACGCGGAGAGGTTGGCCTCATCGAACCGGACGCCGTCGATCGCCTGACCGCGGAAGCCGCAGCCCGACAGGTCGGCGAGGGTGAGGTTGCTGCCGGCGATCGTGTAGCCCGTGCCACGGCAGCCGGACAGCTTCACGCCGATCATGCGGCAACCGGTGAAGGAGACGTCGGTCAGCAGGGTGTCGACGAAGTCGGCACGGGAGAGGTCGACGTCGGTGAAGACCGCGTCGGTCAGCTCGGCGCCTCCGAAGCGCACGCCCGCACCCCCGCCCCCGGCGAACCGCGCCCCGTCGAGGTCGGCACGGCGGAAGTCGACCCGGTCGAGCACGCACCCCTCGAACACGGCCCGCACCAGGCCGGCCTCGCTGAGGTCGGCACCGCTCAGGTCGCAGTCGCGGAAGACCAGCGGCCCGGCCTGGAGCACATCCGTCAGCGCGGCCCCGGACAGGTCGAGACCATCGAACTCCCGCTTCTCGGCGACCAGCCGCGCGATGTCCATGCCCGCGATTCAACCAGCCACCCCCGACAGAACCAGCCCCCCGTGAACGTCCCCGCGCGAACGGTGGCGCCGCGTCTTCGGCCGCAGGGCGGTCAGATCTCGGCTTCCAGGTGGCCGGTGAGGGTCTCGGCCGCCGCCTGGCCGCACACGCGGGCGGCGCCGTGTGTGGCGATGTGGACGGCTCCGAGGTCGGTGCGGCCGGGCAGGCCCATCTCGACCACGATGCCGTCGGGCCGGGCGCCCAGCAGCCGGTCGAGCGCCGCCATCTGCCAGGCGTGGCGGTGCGCGTCGCGGACCACCACGACCAGCGGCCGGTCGGCCGCCGGGACGAGCACGGCCTGGTCGAGCGAGGTTCCGGCGCTCTCCTGGTCGAGGCGCACCACCGTGGTTCCGGGCAGCAGCTTGCTGAGCGGCTCCCCCACCCCCCACGGCATGTCCTTGTCGATCGCGAGGTTCATCTGGGGCGAAAGCTCGGCCACGTGCGGGGCGGTGACCAGCGGGAGCACGCCGGCCCGCCTGGTCACGCGGATGGCACGGCGCGCGGCGGCGAGACCTGCCGCCCCGTGCGCGGCGCGCACCGCCGAGGCGGGGTGGCCGGCCGAGGTGGACGTGACCGGGGCGGAGGGGCCGGAGCCCGTCCAGACGGTCAGCTCGGCGACCCGGCGGGCGGCTTCCGCGAGCCGTTCCTCCGGAAGCAGCCCGCCGGTCACCGCGTCGGCGATCGCCTCGCGGATCGTCACCACCACCGCGTCATCGGAGTTCTCCCCGCCGACGCAGATCAGGTCCGCGCCCGCGGCGATGGCCCGCGCGCTTCCCCCGCCGATGCCGTACCGCTCCGTGACCGCGGCCATCTCGACGGCGTCGGTGATGGTCACGCCGTCGAAGCCCAGCTCGTCCCGGAGCAGGCCGGTGAGGATGCGGGGGCTGAGTGTGGCGGGGAACTCGGAGTCGTACGCGCCGACCAGCAGGTGTCCTGTCATGATCATGCGCACGCCCTCGGCGATGGCCGCGCGGAACGGGAGCAGCTCGACCTCGTGAAGCTGCTCCAGCGTCGCGGCCACCCCTGGCAGGCCGTGGTGGGAGTCGACCGCGGTGTCCCCGTGGCCGGGGAAGTGCTTGGCGCAGGCCGCGACGGCCGCCGCCTGGAGCCCCCGTACCCAGGCGGCGGTGTGCCGCGCCACCAGCGCCGGGTCCGCCCCGAACGACCGCAGGCCGATGACCGGGTTGCCCGGGTTGGAGTTGACGTCGGCGGCGGGCGCGAAGTCGACGTTGATCCCGGCGGCGGCGAGGTCGGCGCCGAGCCCCCTGGCGATCTCCTCGGTGAGGGAGACGTCGTCCACGACCCCGAGCGCGTAGTTGCCCGGGCGGGAGCTTCCGGTGTGCGCCTCCAGCCGGGTGACGTCGCCGGTCTCCTCGTCGATGCCGACGACGAGGTCCGGCCGCTCGGCACGCAGGGCGGCCGTCAGCTCGGCGAGCTGTGAGGGGGTCCCGACGTTCCTGGAGAAGAACACGACCCCGGCCAGTCCTTCACCTAGGCGGCGGCGCAGCCAGTCGGGCGGGGTCCTGCCTTCGAAGCCGGGGAGGAGGACCGAATCGGCCAGACGCAGTAGCTCGGGGCTGCGCTTCATGCACTCTCCTCGCCTGGCGGCTCGTCGGCGGATCACGCCGGAGGCTCGCAGGACCGTACGGCTCGCGGAACCCGGTGGTGGCGCTCTCCAATAGGTACCGTCTAGGACAATCCGACAATCTAATAGGAAACTTTCCTATTTTCCATACCCAGCGACCATGGGATCTCGCTCTTTTAGAGCGCTCTCCCGACCTCATCCGACCATACGCGGAAGGACGGGCCGTCCTCCGCGACGGCCCGTCCTTCCGCGAATCGGCGTGGGTCAGAGGCGTTCGACGACGGTCACGTTCGCCTGTCCGCCGCCCTCGCACATCGTCTGCAGGCCGTAACGGCCGCCGGTGCGTTCGAGCTCGTGGAGCAGCGAGGTCATCAGCCGGGCGCCCGTGGCCCCGAGGGGGTGGCCGAGGGCGATGGCCCCGCCGCTGGGGTTGACCCGCGCCGGGTCGGCCCCGGTCTCGCGCAGCCAGGCCAGCACGACCGAGGCGAACGCCTCGTTGATCTCCACGACGTCCATGTCGCCGATCTTCATCCCGGCCTTCCTGAGAGCGTGACCAGTGGCCGGGATAGGCGCGGAGAGCATCATGATCGGGTCGGCGCCGCGCGCGGACATGTGGCGGATACGGGCGCGCGGGGTCAGCCCGTGCGTCCGTACGGCCTCCTCGGAGGCGATCAGCAGCGCGGCGGCGCCGTCGGAGATCTGCGAGGACACCGCGGCGGTGAGCCTGCCCCCCTCGACCAGCGTCTTCAGGCCGGCCATCTTGTCGAGCGTGGTGTCGCGGCGCGGGCCCTCGTCGGCGAGCACGCCGGCGAAGGGCACGATCTCGCGCTCGAACCGGCCCTCGTCGATCGCGCCGAGCGCCCTCTGGTGGGATTCGAAGGCGAACTCCTCCATCTCCCGGCGCGAGATGTCCCACCTCTCGGCGATCATCTCCGCGCCGCGGAACTGGGACACCTCCTGCGCGCCGTACCGCGCGTGCCAGCCCTTGGAGCCTGTGAAGGGGGTGGCGAAGCCGAGCGCCTGCCCCGCGACCATGGCCTGCGCGATCGGGACCATGCTCATGTTCTGGACGCCGCCCGCGACGACCAGGTCGGCGTTCCCGCTCTGGACGGCCTGCGCGGCGAAGTGGACCGCCTGCTGGGAGGAGCCGCACTGCCGGTCGACGGTCACGCCGGGGACCTCCTCGGGCATCCCCGCGGCGAGCCAGCACGTGCGGGCGATGTCCCCGGCCTGCGGACCGACGGTGTCCACGCATCCGAAGACGACGTCGTCGACCGCGGCGGGGTCCGCGCCGGTACGATCCATCAGCGCGCGGATGACATGGGCACCGAGGTCGGCGGGGTGGGCCGAGGCCAGGCCGCCGTTCCTCCGCCCGACCGGGGTGCGCACGGCGCCGACGATGTATGCCTCGCTCACGGCAGTCCGTCCTTCCGGTCTTTCGCCCTCAGGGGCGCTTAGGCCGTACAAATAGTCGTCACTTAGGGTAGCAAGCGCTTGGTAGACAAGGGAACATGGGATGAGCAGGCGACTCACCGCAGGCGTTAGGTGAACAAGCGATTGCACGGAGGCCCATAATGGAGGGCGTGAACACGCGAAAGAACTCCGGCGGCGCGTCGGCGGTCGCGGGGGCGACCGGAGGAGCTCCCCCCCGGGGCGGCTCCGCGGCGGCCAAGCGCCAGGGCACCACACGGCGGGCCACCTCGTCCGGTCCGGCCTCCGAGCGCCGCGACCACCTCGTCAAGCTCGCCGCCGAGCTCTTCGCACGCAAGGGTTTCCAGGCGACCACCGTACGCGAGATCGCCGTGGAGGCGGGCATCCTGTCCGGAAGCCTCTACCACCACTTCGACTCCAAAGAGACGATCGTCGACGAGGTCCTGTCCACGTTCCTCAAGGACCTTATCGGGCGTTACAGGGCCGCTCTCGATCAGGATGGCGACCCCCGCACGATCCTGTCCGAGATGGTCCGCATCGGCTTCAGCACGCTGGAGCCGCACCGCGCCGCCATCACCGTGATGCAGAACGACTGGAACTACCTGCGTTCCCTGCCCGGCGACCGCTTCGACTACCTCATCAAGGCCGAGGACGAGGTCGAGCGCATGTGGGTGGAGCAGATCAAGCGCGGCCAGGCCGAGGGGCAGTTCCGCGCCGACGTCGACCCCAAGCTCACCTACCGCATGATCCGCGACACGATCTGGGTCGCCGTGCGCTGGTTCCGTCCCGGCGGCCGGCTCAACACCGCGGGCCTCGCCGAGCACTACGTCACCGTCCTGTTCGACGGTCTCGCCACAGGGGAACGGACCAGCCACAAAGCATGACCCCGCTCCACAAAGCCGTGCGGGTGGCGCTCACCGAGGTGGCCGATGCCGCCAAGGCGCCCGCGATGCAGGCGTACATGAAGTCCACGATGCCCTTCCTCGGGGTGCAGGCCGTGCCGCGGCGGGCGGCGGTGAGAAGGGTCCTCGCCGAGCACCGCATCGACAGCGCGCCCGAGTGGCGCAGAACCGTCCTCGCCATGTGGCGCGACGCCGAGTACCGCGAGGAGCGGTACGCCGCGATGGAGCTGTCGGCGTTCCGCTACTACAAGAGCTTCCAGACGCTCTACACCGTGCCGATGTACGAGGAGATGATCGTCACCGGCGCCTGGTGGGACTACGTCGACGACCTGGCGATCAACCGCATCGGGGCGTTGCTGCGGGCCTACCCCGACACGATGCGCCCGCTCATGCTCGAATGGGCCGGCGTCGACGACCTGTGGCGGCGGCGCACCGCGATCCTGTGCCAGAACTCCTTCAAGGACCGCACCGACGCGGGCCTGCTGTACGCCTGCATCGAGCCGAGCCTCGCCGACACCGACTTCTTCGCCCGCAAGGCCATCGGCTGGGCCCTGCGCGAGTACGCCAAGACCGATCCGCGCGAGGTCGTCCGCTACGTCAACCACAAGGGCCTGAACGGGCTGAGCCGCCGCGAGGCCCTGAAGAACCTTCCGGTGAGCTAGTTCCGGAGGTTCAGCGCCGGCCGAGGCGGGCCGCGGCGGCGTCGGGCACGTAGCCGTCGCCGCCCACCGTCTCGATGCCCTGGTCATGCGGCGCCACAGACTGCGTCATCCGGCCCGGCGCAACAGCGCGGCGCTCCCGTAACTGCCGCCGAAGCCCGTCACCAGCGCCGTCTCGTGCGCTCCGCCACGCAGTTCCCGTACGGCCTGCGCCACGTTGTTGAGTCCGTGGACGTAGCCCTCGGACAGCAGGCCCCCGTGCGGGTTGACCGACCTGTGCCCCCGTTTGAGCAGGTACGGCCCGAGGTCCTCCCGCGCGACGAGGCCGAAGTCCTCCAACTGCCTCGGCACCAGCCAGGAGTAGGCGTCGTAGAGGAGCGCGACGCCTACCTCGCGCGGCGACAGGCCCGAGGCCGCCCACAGCATGGGGGCGACGTAGGCGGAGAAGACGGCCGTGACGTCGGGCGCCCGGTCCATGGCCGAGCAGCCGGGGCCGCCGCCGCGGACGACCGCCTCGATCCTCGGCGCCTCGGGCGCGAGCCGTACGTCCCGCACGACCAGCGCGCAGGCGCCGTCGGTCTCCTGGCAGCAGTCCACGGTACGCAACGGCGTGCAGACGTACGGCCTGGCGAGGTAGTCATCGAGCGGCAGCGGCTCCCGGCGCAGGGCGCGGGGGTTGGCGGCGGCGTTCTCCCTGGACTGCGCGACGACGGCGTGCAGGTGCTCCTCGGTGAGCCCGGTGTCGTGCAGGTAGCGCTGGGCGGCGAGGGCGAACATCGGGATGGGGCCCGCCATGCCATAGGGAATGGTGAACCGCTCCTGCGGGCCGGTGGAGACGGTGTTCATCCGCGTCCCGGAACGCCCATTAAGCGCCCGATAGACCAGGATATTTCGCGCTATACCGCTAGAAATCAGCATTGCGGCGTCGCCCAGGATGGACGCCGCCTGGGTCCCGCCCCCGCTGATGTCGTTGTGCCAGCCGATCCGCTCGATCCGCAGGGCCCTCGCGACCTGTACCACCGGCACGGAGTCGTTCATGTGGTAGCTCAGCACCGCGTCGACGTCCGACGGGACGATCCCCGCGTCGGCGAGCGCCGCGCGTGCGGCCTCGACCGCGAGTTCGAGCTCGGTACGGCCGGACCTCCTGGTCAGGGCCGTCATGCCGACCCCCGCTACCGCCGCCCGCCCGGCGAACCCCTGCATGGCACCTCTCGCACCCCGGCCGCGTTCCCCGGAACGGTCTTCACCCGGTGGTCCCCGGGGACAGAGCGGCCACCGTCCGTCACGCTAACGTCCTCGCCGTACTTAGGCAAGCGCTTGCTCGGTTCGACTCACCCGCGCCCGTGCGGCCCGGTCTCGCCTCAGCGCCCCGTCCCCGCGGCTGACCGCGCGCGCCAAGGGGCGAGTTGGATAGTGAGAGTATCCAACTAGGCGGTACGATCCTCCCATGCGGATTTCCCAGCTCAGCGCCGCGTCGGGAGTGCCGATCCCCACGATCAAGTACTACCTGCGCGAGGGGCTGCTCCCCCAGGGTGAGCAGACCTCCGCCACCCGGGCGGAGTACGGCGACGCACATCTGCGCAGACTGAGGCTGATCCGCGCGCTCCTGGAGGTCGGCCGCCTGCCCGTCGCCTCGATCAGCAAGATCGTGGCGGCGGTGGAGGACGAGGAGATGCCCGTCCACGAGATGCTGGGCACCGCCCACTACGCGCTCGCGTCACCTGGTGAGTCGCGGCCGGACGACGAGGAGCACCACGCGGCGCGCGAGCGCGTGGACACGCTGATCGACGAGCTCGAATGGAGCGTCCACCCCGAGGCGCCCACCCGCGAGGAGCTGGCGCAGATCCTGGTGCGGCTCGACCAGCTCGGCATGCCGGCGAGCGACCAGAGCATGCGCCACTACGCGGACCTGATGATGCGCCTGGTCTCGGAGCACGAGATGGGCAAGATCCCCTTCGACGGCCCCCGCGAGACGGCCGTCGAGTCGCTCGTGATCGGCACGGTCCTGTACGGCAAGGCGTTCGACGTGCTCAGGAGGCTGGCCCAGGAGTCGGAGTCCGCCCGCATCCTCGACCCCTGAGCCGGGTGCGCGTGAGCGGTGCCCGGCGCGCGGCGACCTCGGGTCCGGGCGCGGCCACCGCCGTCGGCAGCAGGCCGCCCGGGTGCCCGCGCGGGGCGCGGTCTTTCTGACGACCGTCGCCGGCTTACGTCCCGGCCGCTCGAATCTTGCGAATACTCGCAACGACTCATGACAGTCGGCGCAAGAATTCAAGGGAGTATCGCAGCTATATAGCAAGATTACGAAACTATTTCGCAGGACCCTTGTGGAACGAGGCACGGGCGTCCTAATGTCACCTCACCCTCTGGCGTCCGCTCCCGAGCGCCTTCAGGTGTTCACCCCCCGAGAGAAACGGACATTCGATGTCACGCAGCATCACAGGAGCTGTATCGAGGTGGTCCATCAGGCCGCCGCGAAGGGCCGCGGGGGCGGTCGCAGCGGTGACCGCGGCAACCGTCGGCCTCAGCGTCGCGCTCGGCGGCACGGCCCTCGCCGGCAAGAGCCCCGTCGCGGGGGCCCCCGTCGTGACGCGCGCCGCCCTCGACTCCTCGCTCGTCGCGGGCCGGGGCGCCGGCGTGGACTTCGCCGAGCAGGAGGCGGAGAACGCCGCGACGGACGGCACGCTCATCGGCCCCGACCGCACCGCGTACACGCTGCCCGCGGAGGCGTCCGGCCGCAGAGCGGTCAAGCTGACGCCCGGACAGTACGTCGAGTTCACGCTGCCCGGCGCGGCGAACGCGATCAACGTGCGCTACAGCATCCCGGACGCCCCGGGCGGCGGCGGCATCACCGCGCCGCTCAACGTCACGGTGAACGGCGGGGCCAAGAAGGCCATGACGCTCACCTCGCAGTACGCGTGGCTGTACAACCAGTATCCGTTCTCGAACGACCCGAACGCGGGCCTGCTGCACCCCGACTGGTGGATCACCGAGTGCGGCTGCGTGCCCAGCGCCACGACGCCCGCCCCGGCCATCACCAAACCGTTCCGCCCGAACCACTTCTACGACGAGCAGCGCCTGCTGCTCGGCAAGACGTACCGCGCCGGTGACAAGGTGCGGCTCACGGTCCCCGCCGGGAGCAACGCCGCGTGGACCGTCATCGACCTGCTCGACTCGCAGGTCGTCGGCGCGCCGCACGTCAGGCTCGTCGCGGCCAACGTGCTGGCGTTCGGCGCCGACCCGCTCGGCCGGCGCGACTCGGCCGACGCGTTCGACAAGGCGATCGCGTTCGCGAAGCGCGGCCACCTCAAGGTCTACATCCCGCCGGGCGTCTACCAGGTGAACCGCCACATCATCGTCGACGACGTGACGATCGAGGGCGCCGGCAGCTGGTACACGATCATCAAGGGCCGCGAGGTCGCGCTCGGCACCCCGGCCCCTGACGGCTCGGTGCACACCGGCGTCGGCTTCTACGGCAAGGACGCGTCGGCCGGTGGCAGCACCAACGTCCACCTGTCGGGCTTCACGATCGAGGGCGACGTCCGCGAGCGCATCGACACCGACCAGGTGAACGGCGTCGGCGGGGCGATGAGCGACTCGACCATCGACGGCCTCTACATCCGCCACACCAAGGTGGGCCTGTGGTTCGACGGCCCGATGACCAAGCTGAAGATCACGAACAACGTCATCGTCGACCAGATCGCCGACGGGCTCAACTTCCACACCGGCGTCACGAACTCGGTCGTGTCCAACAACTTCATCCGCAACTCGGGTGACGACGGCCTCGCGATGTGGTCGGAGAAGACCGCCAACGCAGGCAACACCTTCGACCACAACACCGTGCAGACGCCGGTCCTCGCGAACGGCATCGCCATCTACGGCGGCACCGACAACACGGTGTCGAACAACCTCGTCGCCGACCCGATCCGCGAGGGCAGCGCCATCCACGTCGGATCCCGCTTCGGCGCCGAGGCGTTCGCCGGGCACCTGTGGATCACCAACAACACCACGGTACGGGCCGGCACGTACGAGCTGAACTGGAACATCGGCCTCGGGGCCATCTGGTTCTTCGCGCTCGAGAAGAACATCGACGCCGACATCCAGGTGGTCGGGGACAACTTCCTCGACAACACCTACAACGCGATGATGCTGGTCAGCGACTGGCCGGTGAAGGACCTGTACTCGATCACCAACGTCCACTTCAAGGACGTCAAGGTCGACGGCACGGGCACCTCGGTCGTCAGTGCCCGCGTGAAGGGGTCCGCGTCCTTCCAGAACGTGGACGCCCGCAACGTCGGCGCGGTCGGCGTCAACAACTGCGGATCGTTCAACTTCCCGCCCACCGGCTCGGAGTTCTCGCTGACCGACCTCGGCGGCAACGACGGCGGCGGCACCACCGGGCCCTGGCTCGCCCCGTGGGAGCTGCCGAACACCATCACCTGCGACGACCGCCCGCCGGTCGTCGCGCCCCCGGCGCCGTCCGCGTGGTGACCGGCCGCAACGACGCGTTCTAGCTCACTGACACACCTGTTGGCCGTCCGGGAATCCCGGGCGGCCAACCCGCTTTCTCAGGCCAGCAGCCACTGGGCGGCACGCTGGAGCAGCGTGCGGTGCGCGGGGTTCTCGTACGAGCGCACATCGTGGCCGAGCGCGTCGTACACCAGCCGTCCCCGCCCCGCGTCGCGCGCCCACAGCAGCGGCTGCCCGAGCGACGACGCCAGGGGCCGCACGTCGGGGAGCACGTCGAGGTCGCTGTAGACCTCGTCGATCAGGTCGAAGTCGCCCAGGCCGTCGACGATCGGGTGCCCGCCGTGGACCTTGACCTCCGCCCTGCCGAGCGGCGGGTGGTGGGAGACCTCCCAGGTCCACGACGCACCCAGCAGCCGCCGCCACTCTGGCCAGTCGTCGAAGCAGATCACCGCCGCGTGCAAGGCCAGCACCCCGCCTCCCTTGTCGAGGTGCCTGGGCAGCGCCGCGCGCGCCTCGGAGGGCAGCTCGAACGACGCGCCGCCCTCCCGCTCGGACCATCCCCCGTCGCCACGGCAGCGCAGCGCGTTGACGGTGATGAGCGAGAAGTCGGGGCCGCCGCCCAGCGCTCCCGCGATGTCCTCGGTGATCTCGGACTCGACGCCCACCTCGGACAGCACGCCCGCGAGGGCCTCGGAGGTCGCGGGGAAGTCGTGTGCCACTCCCCCGGAAAGGATCAGGTTCGTCGCCACGGGGACACCTCATCACGAACCCGCCGCGCCCGGCAACCTGATACGCTCCCCAAGCGAGCGCTTGGTTCACGCACGGGCGACGACAGAGCATGTGGAGACGACCGCCAGGGGTACCGCCGATGAAGTTCTCGACCTTCCACCTCTTCCACCGGTTCGACGGCCAGAGCTTCAAGGACGTCTACGACTATCACCTGAGGCTGGTCGAGCTGGCCGAGGAGCTGGGCTTCCACGGCGTGCGGCTGGCCGAGCACCACTTCCGCGACTACGGCGTGGCGCCGAACCTGTTCACGATGCTCGCGCACCTCGCCGCGCGCACCACGCGCGTCCGCCTCGGCACGGGCATCGTGGTGCTCCCCCTGCACAACCCCGTCCACGTCGCCGAGGAGGCGGCACAGGTGGACGTCCTGTCCGGCGGCAGGCTCGACCTCGGCATCGGGCGCGGCTACCAGAGCTTCGAGTTCGAGGGGTTCGGGGTCGACCTGGCCGAGGCGCGTGACCGGTTCAACGAGTCGCTGGAGATGATCCTCGGCCTGTGGAACAACGAGACCTACCAGCACGTGGGCAAGTTCTACAGGACCGGCACCGAGGTGTCGCTGGTGCCGAGGCCGGCCCAGGTGCCGCACCCGCCCATCCATGTGGCGGCGGTGTCGCCGGAGACGGTCACCATGTACGCCGAGCGGGGCCTGCCGATCCTCGCCGACCCCGCGGCGCCGTTCCACAAGGTCGCCAAGGCGGCCGAGACGTGGCGGGAGACCGCACGGGGCGCCGGGCACGACGCCGAGGAGGCCGAGCTGGTCGTGGCGCGCAGCGTGTACGTCGCGCCGACCGCCGAGCGGGCCCGCGAGGACCAGGCGAGGTTCGAGAAGATGTTCGACCGCGCCCGCATCTTCAACGACAAGAGCGCGCCCATCGACTCACGCACCGGCAAGGCGGCCCAGGGGTTCGAGTACTACCAGGACCGCTACCTCAAGGGCGGCTCGGTCAGCAACGAGTTCCGGTGGGAGCAGCTGGAGGTGATCGGCGATCCCGAGCGGGTGATCGGCCAGATCCGGATGCTTCAGGACTTCGGCTTCGGCAACCTCATGTGCGACTTCGGCAGCACAAGGCCGATCCCCATCGACGAGATGGAGAACGTGATGCGGTTCTTCGCCGCCGAGGTCATGCCCGCGTTCCAGGATTGACCCCCGCTCAAGGAGGCGCGATGAGCACCGATCCCCACCCCACCCCCGCGGACGTCCACCGTCTCACCCTGGCCGACGTCCTCGCCGAGCACGGCCGCAGCCGCCCCCGGGTCACCGCCGTGGTCGACGGCGACGTGCGCCTCGGGTACCCGCGGCTCGAAGAGCGCGTGGAACGGCTGGCCGGCGCGCTCGCCGCCGAGGGGGTGGGCGCGGGAGACCGGGTGCTGTGGCTCGGCCGGAACTCCTTTCGCGTCCTGGAACTTCTGCTCGCGGCGGCCCGGCTCGGGGCGGTCTTCTGCCCGGCCAACTGGCGGCAGTCGCCCGACGAGCTGGCCTTCGTACTTGAGGACCTCACCCCGAAGGTCGTGGTGTGGGAGCACTCCGAGGCGGCCGAGTCCGTACGGTCCGGCGCGGCGAGGTGGCTGCTCTCCGGGGAGGAGTACGAACGGTTCCTGGCGAGCGGAGCCCCCGGCGATGCCGGGGAAGGCGCGTCCGGCGACACGGCACCGGTCCTCGCGCTGTACACCGCCGCATTCGACGGGCGGCCGAACGCGGCCCTGCTCAGCCATGCCGCGCTCGTGGCGCACGCGGCGTCCCTGCTGCACGTGCGGCAGATGGAACCCGGCTTCACCTTCCTCAACAGCGGGCCACTGTTCCACGTGGGCACGATGATGTTCTGCCTGGCCACCCTGCTCGCCGGCGGCACGAACGTCTTCACCCCCGCCTTCGACGCCGAGGAGGTGTGCCGGCTCATCGACGCCGAGGCGTGTACCCAGGCGTTCCTGTTCGGCCAGATGATCGACGCCGTCGTCGCGGCCAACGCCGGGGGCAAGTACGACCTGAGGTCCCTCTCCTTCGTCTCCCATTCGCCGGAGTGGGACGGCATGATCACGGTGTCCGACACCCCGTGGTGCCGGTCGAAGATGGGCGGGTACGGCCAGACCGAGGTCGGCGGGATGCTGACGTTCCTCGGCCTCGCCCCCGGAGCCGCCGGGTTCGCCGGCCGTCCCTCACCGCTGGTCCAGGTGCGGCTGCTCGGCGAGTCCGGCGAGGAGGTCCCGCCGGGCGAGGTCGGGGAGATCTGCGCACGCGGCAAGTCGATCTTCTCCGGGTACTTCAACCGGCCCGAGCTGAACGAGAGGAAGTTCAGGGGCGGCTGGCATCACACCGGCGACCTCGGCCGCAGGGAGCCCGACGGCACGCTGACCTTCATCGGCCCGAGGCTCCGCATGATCAAGTCGGGCAACGAGAACATCTACCCGGCCGAGGTGGAGCGGGCGCTCAAGTCCCACCCGGCGGTCGCCGACGCGGCCGTGATCGGCGTCCCCGACGACCGGTGGACGCAGGCGGTGAAGGCCGTCGTCGTGCTCAGGCCGGACGCGCGAGCGGACGCTGAGACCCTCGTCGGGCACGTGCGCGGCCTGCTCGCCTCGTACAAGAAACCCAGCGCGGTCGAGTTCGCCGAGTCCATCCCCAAGAAGGGCTTCACCCCCGACTACGACGCCCTCGACGCGAGCTACGGCGGCGGCGCCTACCCCGGCGGCTAGGGCTCAGAGGATCGCGAGCGGGTTGATGGGGCTGCCCGTGCCTCCCTCGATCTTCAGCGGGGCCGCGATGAACACGAAGTCCCGCCTGGTACCGGCATGCCCCGCGAGGGCGTCCGCCAGGTCTTCGAGCCAGAGCATCTCGGCGAGGTGGATGCCGTGCCGCCATAGGAAGATCATGTGAAGGTCGTCGTCCAGCCCCTCGTCGGCGAGCTGGCGGGCGTTGAGGCCGCCGATCGCGGCGTTGTCCGAGGCCACCAGCGCGACGTCGCGGGACGCGAGCCACCGCCCGCCGTCCCCGGACAGGCCCGGCTGCCCCGACCAGTACTCCTCGCTCGACCTCTCCCACACCAGCGGCCACCCGGTGCGCAGGACGGCGACGTCGCCGGGCCGTACATCGGGGGCCATCTCCTCCAGCAGGTCGCCCGGCACGCGGAAGTCGACGGGCAGGTGCTCCAGGCCCAGGTGGCGGGGCACGTCGAACAGTACCCCGCGCGCGACCACGCCCCCCACCGTCTCGATGCCGCAGCGTGAGGCGCCGTACGACCTGACCCGCGCGGCTGGATGCCCGTTGTAGAGCGCCTCGCCCGACCACATGTGGCACAGCGCGTCCATGTGCGTCGTGGTGCCGTGGTGGGTGACGATCAGCGCGTCGTCGGCCATCCGCAGACCGGCGCCGATCGCCCTGGCCCCGGCCGCGTAGTCGCCGCCGTCCACCGACATGAAATGCTGTGGCAGCGGCCGTCCCCTGAGATGGGGCACGGTCGCCGGCGCGGGCGACGAGGTGGCGCCCCTGATGGGCATCGACAGGCTGATCACCTGGCCGGTGGCCGCGGTGGCGAGCGCTTCCAGCACGGCGGCGGGGGTCAGCAGGTTGAGGGTTCCCCGCTGATCGTCTGGGCCGAAACGCCCCCAGTTGTTAGGCTCGGTAACCAAGCAAGCGCTTCCTTTCAAACGGAGGTCCGGAATGACCGCTCACGGCGACTGCGACCCCCGGTTCGCCCGGGTGCGCGCGGTCTTCGACGGCCACTTCGCCGAGGGCGAGGAGCTGGGCGCGGCCTTCGCCGTCTACCTCGACGGCGAGCCCGTCGTCGACCTGTGGGACGGCGTGGCCGACCGGCACACCGGACGGCCGTGGGAGCGCGACACCCCCGCGCTGGCCTACTCGTGCAGCAAGGCGGTCACGGCCACCGCGCTCCACATCCTCGCCGAGCGCGGGCTGGTCGACGTAGGGGCACCGGTCGCGGAGGTGTGGCCCGAGTTCGCCGCGAACGGCAAGGAGAAGGTCACGGTCGAACACCTGCTCACCCACCAGTCCGGGCTGCCGGTGATCGAGCAGGAGGTGCCGGTCGAGGAGTACGAGGACCAGGCCGCGATCGCCGCCCGGCTGGCGGGCCAGGCCCCGATCTGGGAGCCGGGCACCGCGCACGGCTACCACGCCCTCACCTACGGGTTCCTGGTCGGCGAGGTGATCCGCCGCGTCTCGGGAAAGAGCGTGGGCCGGTTCGTCGCCGACGAGATCGCCGGGCCGCGCGGGCTCGACATGTGGCTCGGAGCCCCCGACGACGTGGCCGCCCGCGCCGCCCGCCTGTCCGCCGGCACGCGCACCACCACCGGCGACGGGGCGGCCCAGGGCACAACGGCCGCGGGCACCGTGGCCGAGCTGCCCGGTCAGGGGCCCGGCGACCCGCTGTACGAGATCGCGAAGGCCTCGCTCGACAAGGACAGCCTGATGAACCGCGCCATGGGCAACCCGAGCCCCGGCAGGCTGAAGGGCGGCGCCAACCACCCGGTGATCCTGCGGGCGGGCTGGCCGGCGATGGGCCTCGTCACCACGGCGCGCGGGCTGGCCGGGTTCTACCGCGACCTGGTCGCGGGCGACATCATCAAGCCGGAGACGCTGGACGACGCCATGCGGCAGCGGGTCGGCGGCCCGGACCGGGTGATGTTCATCGACAGCGCCTTCGGCCTCGGTTACATGCGTCCCGCGCTGACCTTCCTCACTCCGGCGAAGGGCGCCGAGACGGCGTTCGGCCACACCGGGCTCGGCGGGTTCCTCGGGCTCGGGGACGTACGCCATGGGCTCGCGATGGGCTACACCATGAACAAGATGTCGAACAGCGTCTCCGGCAGCCTCCGCGCCTACCACCTGGCCGAGGCCGTCTACGACTCCCTCCCCTGACAGGAGGGCCTGCGCGTTCACTGCATCGTGATTCCGCCGCTGACCGACAGGGTCTGGCCGGTGATGTAGGCGGCCCGCTCGGTGCACAGGTACGCGACCAGCCCCGCGACGTCGGCGGGCACTCCGAGGCGCCGCAGCGGTATGCCCCTCGCGATCTTGTCGACCAGGCCGGGCTTCTCGGCCTCCACCCTGCGGAGCATCGGGGTGTCGGTGGGCCCCGGGCAGACGACGTTGCTCGTCACCGCGCCGCGCGCCGCCTCCCTGGCCAGGGTCTTCGCCAGCCCGAACAGCCCGGCCTTGGTGGCGGCGTAGGCCCCCTCGCCGCCCGACCCGGCCCGCGCGCCGTCGGAGGAGATGAAGATCAGCCTTCCCCACGAGCGGGAGAGCATCCCGGGGAGCAGCAGCCGCGTGAGCAGCATGGGCGCCCGCAGGTTCACCGCCCACATCAGGTCCCACCCGGCCGGATCGCTGGTCACGAACGGCTCCACGATGGACACCCCGGCGTTGTGCACGACGATGTCCACCGGGCCCACATCCTCGCAGAACTCCCGGATGGACTCGGGGTCGGACAGGTCGACCCTCATGGCGGCCGCGTCCACAGGGCGGGGCAGTTCTGAGGCGACCTTCCGCGCGCCGGCCTCGTCCAGGTCGGCGACCACCACCCGAGCGCCGAGGGAGGCCAGGTCGGCGCAGATGACCGATCCGATGGCGCCCGCTCCCCCCGTCACCACGGCGGTGCGCCCGTCCAGGCTCATGCCCTCCATCACCCGGCGAAGTCTATCTACCTAGCACTTGCTTGGCCAGCTGGGAACGGCGGGGCCCAGGGTGATGAACGGGCTGTCGCCCGTGTGCGATCCCGCGCGATCGGCCCGCAAGGCGGCGGTGCGGTGGACCACCGGCACGCGACTCTCTCTTGACCGAGCATTTGCTTGGGTTGGCGAAATATAGGCTAACACCTTGACATATGCTGAATCGGCATACCTTCCGTAATCGAATCGTCACACTGATGATCTACCAACCCCGTGACAATCGGCGTATCGGGTGAGACCTTCGTCTAGGGATACGGGAGCATCATCACCTCCGAGGGGAAAACGATGAACGCCTGGTCCGTTCCGGGATACCGGGAAGAACGTGCGCTCGGCTCCGGAGGGAGCGGGCGGGTCGTCCTCGCGACCTACAGCGGCACCGGCGCCCACGTGGCGATCAAGTACCTCAGTGACGATCTCAGGGCCGACCCCCACTTCCTCGCCGCGTTCCGCGAAGAGGCCCGCACGATGGTCGAGATCGGCGACCCGCACGTCGTGCGCTTCTACGAGTACGTCGAGAGCCCACTCGGCGCGGCCATTGTCATGGAGCTCGTCGACGGCGTCTCGCTGCGCAAGATCCTGCACGAGAACGGCACCACCAGCCCCGAGGCCGCGCTGGTCGTGCTGAAGGGCTCGCTCCTCGGCCTGTCGGCCGCGCACGCGGGCGGCATCGTCCACCGCGACTACAAGCCCGAGAACGTCCTCGTCCAGGCCGACGGGTTGAGCAAGCTCGCGGACTTCGGCATCGCGACCCCCACGGGCCAGCCCGGCATGCCCTCGGGCACCCCGCCCTACATGGCGCCCGAGCAGTGGAACGGCGCCCCCGCCGGTCCCGAGACCGACGTCTACGCCGCGACCTGCGTCTTCTTCGAGTGCCTGACCGGGCGCAAGCCGTACCGCGCGGACCACGCGGCGGCCCTCAGGCACCAGCACCAGACGGCGCCGATCCCCGCGGACGCCGTGCCCGCCTCGGTGCGCTCGCTGGTGACCCGCGGCCTCGCCAAGAACCCCGCCGACCGTCCCGCGACGGCGAGGGCGTTCGTCGGCGAGCTGGAGCGGGCGGCGATCGCCGCCTACGGGCCCGAGTGGGAGGACCGCGGCCGCCGCCACCTGGCCGAGCTGGCCGCCCTTCTCGCGCTGTTCTTCCCCCTGGCGGAGCCGGCGCCGCAGGCGAGCACCAGCCTGGCGCAGACCGTGCTGCGCAGCCCGCTGCGCCAGAGCTCCCGCGTGCTGATCGGGAGCGGCATCGTGGTGGCCGGCGTGGTGATCGCGGTGCTCGCCGCCAACCGCCACAACGTGCGCGACGTCGCCCTGACGACCTCTCCCAAGCCGACGGTCCAGGCGGGCGTCGTGGCGCCCACGGACGAGCCCACCAAGCCGCTGTCGAAGAAGCCGGTGACGACCGCCCCTGATCCGTCGGTCTCCGAGACGCCGGAGTCGTCGCAGCTGGTTCCCGTGCCACCGGCCACCGCGCGGAGCAGCCCCTCGGCGAGCTCCGCGCCCGGCTCCGATCAGACGCCCACAGCCACACCCACACGGGCGCCCACCCCCACCCCGACACCCACCCCCACGCCGACCCCCACGCCGACACCGACACCGACGCCCACCCCGCTCTCGGTGAGCGATCTGACGGTCGTCGCATTCGACGGGCGGACGGCCACGGTGCGGGTGCGGACCTCGACCCCGCAGAACGTCACCCTCACCGTGCGGTTCGCCCAGGGATCGTCCCCCTCCAACCTCACCGCCGGCGCCCCGAAGACCCTGGTGCTCACCGGCTCCACCTCCTACACGCGGCCCGTCGACGGAGGGTTCACCCCGCCCGCCTGCGGCCAGACCGTCTACCGGCAGGCCACCGTGTCGACCACGCCCAAGGCGGCGGACGGAGCCGGCGAGAGCAAGGTCGTCACGGTGAAGGGCGACCCGTGCCCGCCGCCCTCGGTCGGCGGCGTGTCGCTCGAATGGAACGGCCGCACCGCCGACGTCGGCGTACGGGCCGGCGGGCCGGGGCCGGTGCGCCTGGCGGCGGAGTTCACCCGCCGGGAGGGCGAGGGTTCCGCCAAGGTGGTGGACCGCGCGAGCCGCACCCTCACGGGCGACACCTCGTACAAGCTCTCCCTGCGCGGCGCCCTCGGCGACGTCCCGTGCGGCACCACCGCCTACTTCGGGGCGAGGGTGACCACGCAGCCCGCCGCGGCCAACGGGACGCAGTTCAAGGAGGTCCGGGTCACCGGGCCCAAGTGCGCGCCGCCGACGGTCTCGATCACTTCCTGGAACGGGAGCACGCTCACGGTCCGGGTGAAGAACGCGACGGCGGACGCGGTCAAGCTCTCGGCCGCCTTCGAGCAGACGCTCACCGTGGGCGAGCGCACCGTGACCCGCACGGCCGCCCGGCAGGCCACGCTGTCGGGGGACACCGCGTACGACCGGGTCTACACGGTGCGGTTCGCGACTCCGGCGTGCGGCTACAGCGACGCCAGGCGGGTCACGGTGAACGTCAGCTCCGCGCTCGGCACGGCGAGCGACTCCGCGAGGTCGGCACGCAAGGGCGACGCCTGCGCCGAGCCCGAGCCGACCAAGCAGCCGACCAAGCAGCCCACCAAGCAGCCGACCAGGGAACCCACCAAGGACCCGACCGGGGAACCGACCCGGGAGCCCACCAAGAAGCCGAGCGAGGAGCCGACGCCCGACCCCTCGGGCGACCAGAGCGACGGCCCCGTCATCAGGTAGGTCCGGCCACTGAGTGACCTCCGGTGCGAGCCCCTTGTTAGTCAACCAAGCGTGCGCTAGCTTGGCTTGCGATGACCGGTGAGACCTCGCCCTACTGGGACGCCTGCCGCCGCCACGAGCTGGTGGTCCAGGCCTGCACGGCCTGCGGCGGGCGAGTGCACCCGCCCGCCGGCGAGTGCCCCCGCTGCGGGTCGGCCGGCCTCTCCTTCGCGCCCGTCTCCGGAGAGGCCGTCGTGCACACCTTCACGGTCGTGCACCGCAGCTTCGTCCCGGCGTTCCAGGGGCGCGAGCCGTACGTGCTGGCCTGGGTCGACCTCCGGGAGGGTGCGCGCGCGTTCGGGCGGATCGTTGACTGCGCACCCGAGCGGGTGCGCGTCGGCATGCCCGTCCGGCTTACTTTCGATCAAGACGATCTACCCCAGTGGAGGCCAGCGTGAGCGCGCACGCCCAGAAGCTCGGCAACGTTCTGATCCCCGTAAGCGACCTGGACAAGGCGGTGACCTTCTACTCAGAGATCCTCGGCCTGACGCTGAAGTTCCGGGACGGCGACCGTTTCGCGGCGCTGGACGCCGGAGGCGTCACGATCGCGCTCGCCGCCCAGGCCGAGCAGGTGGCGGGCTCGGTCACCGCGCCGTCGTACAAGGTCGGCGACGTGGCTGAGGCCGTACGCGACCTGACCTCCGCGGGGGCCGAGCTGGTCAGCGGTCCCGAGACCGGCCCGCACGAGATCAGGGCCGTGCTGCGCGACCCCTCCGGCAACGTCCTCGTCCTCTATTCAGCCCTCTGACCCCTGCCGCCCACCTCCGAGCACGAGCGTCACCACTTTGTGGAGGCCGTCCCATGGCGCGACCGCATGGCACCCCCTACGGCAACTACGGATACGCGCTGCTCACCGCGAACGCCCTGCGCACCCCCGACAGGGTCGCGCTGACGTACTGCGGTGAGCAGAGCTTCACCTACGACCAGCTGAACCGGGTGGTCAACCAGCGCGCCCACGCCCTGCGGGCGTCCGGGATCGAGGCGGGCCGGCGGGTCGCCGTGCTGCTGAACGAAACGCTCAAGGTGGCCGAGGTGTACCTCGCGCAGGCCAAGCTGGGCGCGCTCACCTCGGCGCTCAACCCGTACTGGCCCGTGGAGACGCTGCGGGCGGTCGTCGCGCACTCCGAGTGCACGGCGTTCGTGTACGACGCGACGGTGGAGCAGGTGGTCGCGCGGATCCGGCCCGACCTGCCGGGAGTCACCACCTGGATCAAGGCGGGCGGCCCCTCCGGCGACCCTGACGTGGTGGATCTCGACGCGCTCACCTCGGGCGCCGCCGAGGACGAGCCGGAGCTGGGCGGGTTCTGGGACGACCCGCTCGCGCTCTACTACACCTCCGGCACGACCGGCCTGCCGAAGGCCGTCGTCCACACGCACGCCTCCTCGCTGGCCACGGCGCAGATCTGGCTGGACGTGCCGCGCGACCCCGGGTCGGTCTTCGGCACCGGCGCGATCATCTGGGGCATAGGCTTCCCCGCCATCGTCGGGCCCGCCCTGTACACCGGCATGCGCCTGGTGCTGGAGCAGGACTGGGGCCCGGCCAACTTCCTGCGGGTGGTCCCGAGGGAACGGGTCACGCACGTCTCGCAGATCCCCTCCTTCTACGCCGCCCTGCTCGGCTCGGACGACCACGCCGGCGCCGACCTTTCCACGCTCCGGGTGATCATGCTGGGCGGCGAGCCGCTGACCGCCGGGCTGCTGGCCCGCATGAAGGAGCGGCTGCCGGACGCCGGCGTCTACAGCTACTACGGCCAGACCGAGGCGCCGTACACCTGCTTCGGCCGGGTGGACGACGGCGGCACCCCGCTCGGCTCGTCCGGCCGCGCGAGAACGGGCTGCGCCGTGCGGGTCACCGGCCCGGACGGCGGACGGGTCGTCGCGCGGGCCGGTGAGATCAACCTCGCGGGGCCGCACCGCATGGCGGGCTACGACAGGCTTCCCGGCAGGACCGCCGAGGTGCTGCGCGACGGCTGGTACGTCGGCGGCGACCTCGGGATCGTCTCCGAGGACGGCGTCCTGACCGTGCTGGGCCGCCGCGAGGACGCCATCCTCAAGGGCGGGCAGTGGAGCCAGCCCGCCACGGTGGAGGAGGCGGCCGTCGCGGTGGACGAGGTGGCCGAGGCGGGCGCGGTGGGCGTGCCCGCCCACGCCGAGGGCCGGGACGCGGCGCCGCAGAAGATCATCCTGGCCGTGGTGGCCAGGGCCGGGCACTCCCTGGACGCGGAGAAGCTCGCCGCCGCCCTCACCGAGAGGCTTCCCGAGCACCAGCGACCCGACCTCATCGTGGTCGCCGGCGAGCTGCCGCACTTCGAGGACGCCTCGGGCGGGCCGGGCAAGCTGCTGCGCCGGGAGATCCGCGAGCGCTACCAGCACCTCGTGGACCAGGCGTGATCCCTGAGCACGAGGTCAAGGCCCTGCTGCGCGGCATCGGCGTCGCCGTCCCGAGTGGTGTGACGGCCGTCGCTCCGCGGGAGATCGCCGAGGCCGCCGGTGGGCTCGCTCCCCCGCTGGTGCTGAAGGCCTACGGCCCCGGGCTGGTGCACAAGTCGGACGCGGGAGCCGTACGGCTGGGCCTGGGGTCGGCGGCGGAGGCGGCGGGCGCGGCCGAGGGAATGCGCGAGCACCTGGCCGCGCACGGGATCACGCCGGACGGGTTCCTCGTCGAGGAGCAGGCGGCCCCCGGCGTGGAGCTGATCGCCGGGCTGGTCCGTGATCCCGGGTTCGGGCCCGTGGTCCTCGCCGGGCTCGGCGGGGTGTGGACCGAGGTGATGCGCGACACCGCCCTGCGGCTCTGCCCCATCGGGGAGGCCGACGCGCGCGAGATGCTGGCTTCGCTGCGGGGCCACCCCCTGCTCTCGGGCCATCGCGGCGCCCCGGCCGTGGACGTCGACTCCCTGGTGGAGCTCCTGGTACGGCTGGGCGGTGACGGCGGGCTCTGGGAGGATCTCGACCTCGGCGAGTTCGAGCTGAACCCGGTGATCGCCTCCGCCGGCGGGGTCGTCGCCGTGGACGCGCGGTACATCCCGGCGGGCGAAGGCGAGTCCGGCAAGGACGTGCCCGGGCCCGAGGGGGCGAGAAGGGCGAGCGTGCCCACCGACTTCACCCCGCTCTTCGAGCCGAGGAAGGTCGCCGTGGTCGGCGCGTCCAGCACCCGGCCCAACTTCGGCAACATGTTCCTGGAGTTCTACAAGCTCACCGGCGTCCCCGTTGTCGCGGTGCACCCGGAGGCCGGCGAGATCGCCGGCGTGCCCGCCGTGCGGACGGCGGCGGACACGGGCGCCGACTACGCCCTGGTCGCCGTGCCGGCCGCGCGCTGCGCCGAGGCCGTACGGCAGGCGAAGGGCATCCCGTTCGTCCAGGTGATGAGCGGCGGGTTCGGCGAGCTGGGCCGTCCTGACCTGGAGGCGGAGCTCACCGGCGCCGCCCGCGAGGCCGGCACGCGCCTCCTCGGCCCCAACTGCATGGGCGTGTACAGCCCGCGCGGCGGGCAGACGTTCGTCGGCGGGCGGCAGGGGCCGCCGGGGAGCGTGGCCGTCATCTCCCAGAGCGGCGGCCTGGCCGGAGAGGTCATCAAGGTCGGCGAGCGCCGCGGCCTGGCGTTCAGCCGGGTCGTGACCGTGGGCAACTGCGCCGACGTCACCCCCGCCGAGCTGCTGCGCTGGCTGGCGGCCGACCCCGAGACCTCGGCGGCCGGCCTGTACCTGGAGGATCCGCGCGGCGGCCGTGCGCTGTTCGAGGCGCTCATGGCGGTGCGCGGGCGGATGCCGGTGGCGATGCTCGTCGGCGGCCGGAGCGCACAAGGGAGGCTCGCCGCCGCCTCCCACACGGGGGGTCTCGCCGGTGACGGGCGGGTGTGGCAGGCCGTCGCCGACCAGACCGGGGCGACCCTGGTGAACTCCCAGGACGACCTGATCGGCGCGCTGGCGTTCTTCCAGGCCCACGCGGCGCGCGCCGTGCCGGGCGATCCGGGAGTTCTGGTCATCGGGCCGAGCGGCGGGGCGAACGTGCTGGCGGCCGACGTCCTCGACGGTGCCGGGCTCGCGCTCGGCCCGCTCCCCGAGCCGGCGCGGGAGGCCCTCACGGCGCTCGGCGTGGGGGTCGGAAGCTCCCTGGCGAACCCGCTGGAGATACCCGTCGGACCCCGGGCGCCGGCCGGGCTGGTCCGGGACGCGATCGGCGCGATCGTGCCGCGGCGGCCGTACCCGGACGTGGTGGCGCACGTGAACGTGCAGAGCTTCTTCACCTACGGCGACGCCGCCGAGCCGCTCTACGCCTACGCGCGGCACCTCGCCGAGGCGCAGGCCCTGCTCCCCGGCACCCGCGTGACGCTCGTGACCCGCAACGGCGAGTGCGCCCCCGCGGGCGTCGAGGACGAGGTGCGGGCCATCGCCTCGGCGGCCGGCATCCCCGTGTACCGCTCCGTGGAGGGCGCGGCCGTCGCCATAGCGGCGGGCAAGCGGTTCGCCCGCGCCCGTACCGGCGCCCCCGGCACATGGGTGAGCGGCGAGGCGGCCATCGGGACCTGAACCACCGGCGTCCGGACCACCGGCGCCGGGCTCCGCACATCGGACTCCGGAGGACCTCATGGGGATACTCGACGGGAAGGTCGCCCTAATCACGGGCGGGGCACGGGGCATGGGCGCCTCCCACGTCCGCCTGTTCCTCGCGGAGGGCGCACAGGTGGTCTTCGGCGACGTGCTCGAAGACGAGGGGAAGGCGCTGGCCGAGGAGACGGGCGCGGTGTACGTGCGGCACGACGTGACCCGGCCGCAGGAGTGGGCGCACGCCGTGTCGGTCGCCACCGGCACCTACGGCAAGCTCGACGTGCTGGTGAACAACGCCGGGATCCTGCGGTTCCGGCGGATCGCCGAGATGACCGTGGAGGAGTACGAACGCGTCCTCGACGTGAATCTCAAGGGCACCTGGCTCGGCGTGAAGTCGGTGATCGACCCCATGAAGGCCGCCGGGCGCGGCTCGATCGTCAACATCTCTTCGGTCGAGGGCTTCATCGGAGCAGAGGGGATGTCCGCCTACGCGGCCTCGAAGTTCGGCGTGCGCGGGGTGACCAAGTCGGCCGCCCGCGAGCTGGCCGGGATGAAGATCCGCGTCAACTCCGTGCATCCCGGGGCCATCAACACCCCCATGGTCGCGAATCCGGAGCTGGCCGAGATGGACGGCGAGGCCTTCGTCAAAGCCATGGTGATCAAGCGCTTCGCCAAGCCGGTCGAGGTCTCCCACGTGGTGGCCTTCCTGGCCTCCGACCGGTCCAGCTACTGCAACGGCAGCGAGTTCACCGTCGACGGCGGCCTGCTCACCGGCGCGGGCTACTGACCCTCCGGCGGCGGCCTCGATGTCTCGGACGGCCGCGCGCCGCACGTGAACCAGATGGTCTTGCCGCCTCCCGTGCGGACGGGCTCCACGCCCCATAAGTCCGTGAGGGCGCTGACGATCCGCAGGCCGCGGCCGTGCTCCAGCTCCGTCCCCGCGGCGCGGACGCGGGGCCATCCGTCGCCCCCGTCGGTGACGGCGCCGGTCAGGGTGCCAGGGCCCGCTCGGAGAGCCAGGTGGATGGGGGGAGCGCCGTGGATGATGGCGTTCCCCAGCAGCTCGGTGACGACGACCACCACGTCGTCGGCGAGGTCGTGCAGGTTCCACTCGGTGAGCGCCTCCCGGACCATCGCGCGGCACTTCGCCGTGACGCTCGGGTCGGCGGGCAGCTCCCAGCGGGCCTCACAGGGGCAGGATGGGATGCTGGTCATCACGATCTCCCTGGCCTTTCGCGCTTGGGGATGCTTCGGCCTCGTGACCGCCGCGCCGGGTGGGCGGCATCCGGTAACGGGGCGGACCTTTACCTTCAGGTGGGCGGCGGGTGCCTCAACAGGCGCTTGGAGGGGGTCTGTCTGTAGGGCGGGGCGCGCGATCGCGCGCCTGGACGCCCTGTGGCGTCAGAAACCGGCGCTCTGGCCGCCGATTCCTGACAACCCTCCGTAGTCGATTCACCGATCTGGCTACTCTCGGTGTCGGCAACACGCATCGACGGGGGTCGGAGGGTACGCGATGCCACGTAAGCCACGCAGCCTCAAAGAGGAGATGGACCGCCTTACCGCCGAGCTTCGTGAAAGGGGATCGACGTGGGCCGAGATCGCCCGGGAGTACCAGCGGCGCTACCGGCTCAACTCGCGGCAGGCATTCCGGGAGGCCCATCGCTTCACGCAGGACCGCGTCGTGGACGAGTGGAAGGCGCTGTGGCCGTCGGAGCCGTTCAGCGTCCGCAAGCTCGGCTCGTGGGAGGCGTGGCCGGCCATCACGGGCAACGAGCCCCCGGTCGCCGGGCTCAACCGGCTGGCCCGCATCTACGGATGCCGGGCGTGCGACCTCGTCGACGGCGAGGACCACACCGGGAGCGACCAGAACGCGAATGTCCCCCGCAGGCGGGATATCCCGCCCGCATTTACCACCGTTAGCCTCACATTTAGCGACATTAAGGGCATCTTGCCCGTTCAGCCGCTCCGTGGGCCGATGTCTCCAGGAGAACTGCGTGATCGGGAGTTCGAGCAACTCGTCCACGCCTTCACGGATTGGGCAACGCAGATGAATCGACGTGACGTTCTCGCGCTGATCGGAGCGGCCGCCACCTCCGCCTACGCCTCGCCGGTCCTCGACCGGCTCGACACCGACGAGCCGCAGCGCGTGGCGATGGCCTCGGCCAGTCCGAGCAGGGTCGACGACGCGACGATCGGCCACATCGACGCGGTGCTGCGGCACTGCATGCGCCAGGAGGACGCGCTCGGACCCCAGGTCACCGTGGCCACCGTGCTCGCCCAGGAACACCTGGTCGTCTCGCTGCTCTCCGCCGGGCCGCCCGCGCCGATGCGGTCGAAGTTACTCTCACTGCTCGCCGACATCCGCCGCTGCAACGCGTGGATGCTGTTCAACCTCAACGACTTCAAGGGCGCCGACTACTACTACTCGCAGGCGAGGAACGCGGCGCACCAGGCCGACGACGACGCGATGTGCAGCATGGTCCTCGCCAACTGGAGCCAGCTCGCCACCTGGCGAGGCGATCCGCGCCTCGGGGTCGAGCACGCGCTGGGCGCCCTGGCCTGGGGCCAGCGGGCGGGCAGCAAGCTCCTGACCGCCTACGCCTGCGACGTCGGCGCCCGCGCGTACGCCGCCGTGGTCAGGCGTTCCGCCAAGGGCGAGCGTCGCAAGGACCACACGCGCTGCTTCCGGTCGGTGGACCAGGCCCAGCGGGAGCTCCAGGGAGCCGACGCCGGCGATCCGGGCGCCCGGCTCGTCCCCTTCTACGGGGAGGGCCAGTACCTCTCGACCAAGACGGGCTGCCTGCTCGACACGGGCGACCCGGCCCAGGCGCTCCAGGTGGCCGCCACCGCGGTGGCCGGCATCGATCCCGCCTTCGTCCGCAACGTCGCCTATATCCGCCTGAAGACGGCGCAGGCCCACCTCCAGTTGCGCGACATCGAGCAGGCGTGTGAGGAGCTCGGAGAGGCGGCGCGCCTGGCCGGGCACAACACCTCCCCGCGCCTGGTCCGCTCGGTCGTGGAGACGCGCGAGAAGCTCGGCCCGTGGCACCGCACCCGCAGCGTGGCGGCCCTGGACGAGCGCCTGCACGCCGCCCGCCTCACCGCCTGACCGGCGGGCGGAAGGCGCCCGCCAGGCTCAGCACGATCACGCACAGGATGATGAGGTCCGCGGCCAGCGGGGCGACCCACGGCCGGTAGGTCTCGGAGATCCACTGGGTCATCGCGGTGGGCGCGAGGACGCCGGTGGCGCCGGGCAGGTAGATGAGGCCGGTCACCACCCCTCGGGCGACCAGCAGGCCGTCGAGCCGGCAGGCCGGCATGAGCGCCAGCAGGGGGAACAGCAGCGCGTCGTACCAGGGGTGCTGCACCGGTGAGGTGAGCAGCCAGCAGAGGCACCACGCCAGCGCCGGGCGTACGGAGGGCAGGTCGGGCGGCGCGGGGGGAAGCCGCCAGCACAGCAGGACGCCGATGAGGAACGCGGCGCCGAGGGTGAGCCGCCCCTCCAGGGCCGACTGCTCCATCCCGAGGCCCAGCGCGTCGGTGATCACGCGCCACGGATCCGCGAGCGAGTGAGAGCCGATCTTGCCCACCAGGTTGCCGAAGGCCTCGGGGCCCTGCGTCGCGTACGTCCCGGCCAGCGCGGCGAGCACGCCCATGGCCATGCCGGCGAACGTGCCCGCCGACCGGCGCGCGGCCCACGCCAGGCCCGCTCCGGCCAGGATGAACGGCGCCTTGACGGCGGCCGCCGCGCCGAGCAGGGCCCCGGCCGCCAGGCCCGCGACCACACCGCCCCGCCGCAGGGCGAGGAAGGCCCCGAGCAGCGGGAACACCCCGAGGCCGTCGACGTGGCCGCCCAGCACCACGTGCCACAGCATCAGCGGGTTCAGGCTCCACAGCAGGTGGACGCGGACGCGCCGCTCCCGGTCAGGGCCCGCCAGCCGGTCGAGCAGGAACGCCGACAGCAGGAACGCCAGCCCGGTCATGATCTTGAGCGCCAGCACGGTGCCCGCCATCGAACCGCCGCCCAGCCGCGAGGCGGCCAGCTGCGCCCAGGTGGCCAGCGGCCCGTACACCGAGGGGGCGTGGCGCCACGCGAGGGGGGCCAGCTCGCCGACCGGGTCCCCGATCGCGTGCAGCCACGCCGGGGCGGTCACGTACGGGTCCTGCCCGAGGGCGGCGATGCACCCGTAGACCGCGTAGTTCAGCACGTCCGTCGACCCGGCGGGCGGTACGAGCGCGAGGGCGGCGACGGAGACCACCGTGCCGGCGAGCAGGACCCCTCGCGGCGGGCGCCATCCGCGGCGCAGCCCGTACAGCGCGACGCCGACGCCGAGCCCGCCGGCGATGACGACCGTCCAGCAGAGCTGGATCACCAGCGTGTCGGAGGGCGCGGCCCGGAAGGACCAGGGCGGAGCGCCGCCGCCGAGGTCGGGCACCGCCGCGGACGGCCCGAGGAGGGCGACGGCCAGCATCACGGCGATCGCGACGGCGATCAGGGCGAGCCCCGCGTACCCGGCCAGGCGCGCGCGCCGATGCGGGGCGGTACCCGGACGACTCGTCATCGGCGGTCGGGAGACGGTTCGAACCGACGTCGGCACCGGCCAATCCTCCAGGGGGGAGCTGTCACGATGGTCACGCCGTCGCGGCGGCCAGGCCGCGAGACGGCACGCTCGCCAGACCTGCCCCATGATCGGCTCCTACTGAGATGCGACCGGATCGCTGACCTCACGGTAAAAGCAGCCGGGTCATCGGCAGCTTGGCGCGGCATTAACGTGATGCTTACCTTAAGCGAAGATCGCCCGAGTTGATGCCCTGTTGTGTTGATGGTCGGTGGCTCGCGGGAGAAGCGGTAGCATCGTGATCGACACAGTTCAGTTGAAGGCGAGAGGCCGCCTTTCCCGCGTGTTTCGCGCGGCCGAACATGTCAGCGGCGGGTTAACTTGGATTAGCGCCCGGTTAACGCCACGGGCTATCTTTCCGGCCGACTGATGAAGTGACGCTTACGTCATTCAAGTCCGGCACACGACTCTCGCGCGTTTTCATATTGTTATAGCCGGAGAAGCCGCGCTTTAAGGTAATAGAAGCCTGACGCGCCGTGTTTCCCGTCCGTTTATGGCCGTACGCGAACCGTAACCATTGAGCAAGCCCGCTATAAACGAATTTTTCCCCACTTTTTACGGCGAAACCGGTAGTGGACCACCGGATGGGGCGGGACCGGGCGGGATCGACCCGGACCCGGAGCGGCGCTTGCGCCGGAAGGGCAGCTTCGGCAGGCCGACGGTGAGGAACGCCTCCGCCTGGAGCGTCGAGATGCCGATGCGCGGCAGGTCACGGGCCGTCGGGTACACCAGGAACCTCGGCTCCCAGTAGGGCCGGAACTTGGCGTTGAACTTGTACAGCGACTCGATCTGGAACCAGCGCGACAGGAAGACCAGCAGGCCGCGCCAGGCCCGCAGCACCGGGCCCGCGCCGAGCCGCTCGCCCCGGGCGAGCGCCGAGCGGAACATGGCGAAGTTGAGAGACACCCTGGTCACGCCCAGAGAGGGCGCCGCCTGCAGGGCCTTGACGATCAGCAGCTCGTTGAGGCCCGGGTCGGCGTCGCGGTCACGGCGCATCAGGTCGAGCGAGATGCCGTTGGAGCCCCAGGGAACGAAGTGGAGGATCGCCCTGATGTCGCCCGCGGGCAGGCTCCTGCCCTCCTCACACGCCTTGTGCGCCGTGACGACGACGCACTCGCCGTCGGCGGGGTCGCCGAAGCGGCCGAGGGCCATGGAGAAGCCGCGCTCGGTCTCGGTGCCGCGCCAGGAGTCGGCCGCCGCGCGGATCTGCTCCCTCTCCTCCTCGCTGAGGTCACGGACGCGCCTGACCAGGCATTTGTAGCCCGCCCGCTCGGTGCGGTTGACCATCTGGCGAACGTTGCGCATGGTGCGGCCTTCGAGGGTGAAGTCGGCGACCTCGACGATCGCCTCGTCGCCGATCTCCAGCGCCGAGAGCCCCGCCTCGCGGGTCCAGACCTCGCCTCCCGCCTCGCTGCACCCGATGACCGCGGGGACCCAGGCGTGCCGCCTGACCTCCTCCATGAAGCGCTTGATCGCTCCGGGCCACGCCTCGATGTCGCCCACGGGGTCGCCGCTGGCGAGCATCACGCCGGCGACCACGCGGTAGGCGATCAGGGCCTTGCCCGACGGGGAGAAGATCACGCTCTTGTCGCGCCGCAGCGCGAAGTAGCCCAGCGAGTCGAGCTCTCCGTGGCGCGCGAGCAGGCCGCGCACCCGCTTCTCGTCGTCGCCGCTGAGCGCCGCCACGGGCCTTTCGGGGCGCAGAGCGAGGTAGAGCGTCGTGATCGCGGTGAGCGCGCCGAGCCCGGCCAGCGAGTAATACACCAGGTCAGCGGTACGGTCGAGAGAGTATTGGACCGGCCCCTCCATGCCGAAGAGACCGAGGAGCACATGCTGGAGCCGCTCGCCGTTGGTCGGCTCGCCCACCATCGTCGACGGGTGCACGCCGACGATGACCCAGCCGATGACGAAGTTGAGCACGCCGAGCGCGAGGAAGTTCCACAGGGCGCGCCAGCGTGACCGGGGATCCGATAGGGCATGGAACTCACGCCGATTGATCAGGAGAACGATGAAAAGCACCAGGCTGATGGCGGCGGTGGCGGAGTGACGCCATCGCAGGGCCTCCACCAGTGCTCCGAGGGGCAGGAGCACCACCACGGCCCGCCAGGCCCGCACCTTACGGCGGCGCAGGGCGTGGGCGAGCATGACGAGCAGCACGCCGACCAGGATCGAGGCCGCCGCGGCGAGCGTGGTGACCGTGCCCGGGAGGATGCCCGCGATGGCGCTGACGCGGCTCCGCCGGAAATGCGGGACCACGCCTCTGACGATGTCGAGTATCCCGATGGCGAGCGCGGCGTATCCGGCTGCCGCCGGCACCCATGAGCGCGACGCCAGCATGCGCGAAAGGCGTGTCCGATCCCTCACGTCAGGACACACTAGACGGTGAGGTCCGTGCGTTGTGCATCCGTGGAGTGATACATCCTTACCCTGGCCTTATTTCGATTGAGTAACTTTTGCTGGGCACTACCCTAAAAGATGCTGGGAGTGAGACCAAGACCGGGGGAGAGTTAGATTGGGACTCACAGCGACAAAGCTGGAGCTTCTGGTGGGCCTGCTGGCAGTGGCAGCGCTCGCCGCGTCAGTCTGGTGGATATGGCCCAGGCTGAGCGCGCGCACCTGGCCCGCCATTCTCGGGCGTGTGGGAGTTCTTCTGGGAAACCAGGTTCTCACCCTTTTCGCGCTCGCGCTCGTCATGAACAACTATTTCGGCTTCTACAGTAGTTGGAGCGACCTTTTCGGTACCGACGGCGCCTCCGCCGCGCCCATCGTGACCGATGCCGAGACAGGGCACGGGGACCCCGGCACGCCGCCGTCGAAGGGCGTCCAGATCATCAGCAGCGCGCACGTGCCGCTGATCACGACCAGGAAGGGCCACTCGGGGGGCAGGCTGGAGCAGGTCGTGATCTCGGGGGCCACCTCCAGGCTGAGCTCCCCGGCGTACGTGTACCTGCCGCCGCAGTACTTCGAGAAGAAGTTCGCCAACACGCGCTTCCCGGCGATCCTGGCGCTGACCGGCTACCCCGGCGACGCCCGCAACCTGGTCACCAGGATGAACATCCCGACCGTGGCCGCCAAGGCGATCGACCGCAACGAGATGGTGCCGACGATCATGGTGCTGATGCGCCCGACCGTGGCGCCGCCCCGCGACACCGAGTGCATGGACGTGCCGGGCGGCCCGCAGGTCGAGACGTACTTCACCAAGGACCTGCGGGAGTCGATGGCGAGCGCCTTCCGCGTGGGGACAGACGCCGCCAACTGGGGCGTTCTTGGCGGTTCCACCGGCGGATACTGCGCGCTGAAGATGAGCATGCGCCATCCGGAGGCGTTCTCCAGCGCGGTGTCGCTCTCGGGCTACTTCAAGGCGCCGATCGACGCCACGACCGGTGACCTGTTCGGCGGCAGCCGGAAGCTCCAGGACGAGAACGACCTGATGTGGCGCCTGGCCAACATGCCTCACCCGCCGATCTCCGTGCTGGTCACCAGCAGCAAGAAGGGTGAGTCCAACTACAAGACGACGCTGGCCTTCCTGGACGCGGTGAAGCCCCCGATGCAGGCGTCCTCGCTGATCCTGCCGAGCGGCGGGCACAACTTCAACACCTGGAACCGCGAGGTCCCGCAGGCCCTGCCGTGGCTGGCGCAGCAGCTGCACGTGCCGGTCGGCGAGGCGCCGGCCGCCACGCCCAGCCCCTCTCTGACGGCGACCCCGTGAACGCGTGAGGGGCGAGCGGGGGCTCGCCGCCCCTCACGCGATCAGGCGTTGACGGCCCCTTCGACGGGCCCGTCGCCGTTCGCCCACTGCGAGGGCGTGATGAACAGGCCCGTGGCCTCCACCAGGGTCGTCCCGTCCGGCGAGGCGATCGTGCCCTCGGCCCAGGTCTTGCGTCCCTCGGCGCGCGAGACGGCCGCGGAGGCCACCAGCGGCTCGCCGTAGGGAGCGGGCCGCCGGTATCTGATGCTCAGCGTGCCGGTCACACCTGCCCTGCCGGACGTGGCGACCGCGTCCCCCAGCAGGTGGTCGAGGATCATGGCGGTCACGCCGCCGTGAACGGACCCGGGCGGGCCCTCGTGGGCCGGCCGGAAGACCACCTCGGCCCTTGATCCCCCTTCGGCGGGCCTGTCGATGACGAGCGGGAGCGCGTACGGGTTGCACTCGCCGGTGACGGCGTTGCCGAGGTGCCGGAAGCGGCCGTCGGGGCCGAACTCGTGGGCCAGCGGGGCCGAGCGCCGGGTGGCGGTCAGCCGGTCGGTCAGCGCCACGAGGCCGGCGGTCACCGCGGTCAGCTCGTCCTCGGGCACGTCCGTCAGCACGACCGCGTCGACGAGGTCTCGCACCTGCTGGGCGAGCACGGCGAGGGCCGCGAGACGGGCCTCGCCATCGGACTCCTGGGGCGTGGCGAGATCGGGCATCATGCCGCCGATTCTAGGACGAGTCACCGAATGCCGTTCGAATCTGACCGTTTTAGTCATGTTTGGGTAAAGGAATCCCATTCGAGGATTGATCCGCAGACGGGCCGTACAGGGACGCGAACCCCGGTGGGCACGGGGTTCCAGGCGCGCGACCGCCATGGAGATGCCAGGTGGGGGTCAAGTTGACCCCCTTTTGACCTGGGATTTTCCTGACTAACGTCCTCCACCACAACACGGAACACCTGACGTACCTCAGCGTCGGTCGTACAAGCGGAAGGTCCCTCACTTCCTATGTCGCCTGAAGTTCAGAAGATCCTTGATTTGCTCAAGACCCAGCTCGGCTACAGCGAGCAGGGCGGCGGTTACACCAAGTTCGGAGATTGGTACGGCAACACGGTCGAGTTCGACTCCGACTACTCGGCCCAGCCCTGGTGTGACATGTTCCTGTCGTGGGCGGCCCACAAGCTCGGCTACGAGAAGTGGTTCGGCCAGTTCGCCTACACCGTCGACCACGCGAAGTGGTTCATCGGCCACGACGCCTGGGGCAGCACCCCCAAGCCGGGCGCCGTTGTGTTCTACGACTGGGGAGGCTCCGGCGTCGTCGACAACATCGACCACGTGGGCATGGTCATCTCCGTCGACGGTGACACCATCCACACGATCGAGGGCAACGTCGACGGCCAGTTCGTCCGGGAGAAGGTCAGGGACCAGAGCTCCGTCGTCGGCTACGGCTACCCCGACAAGATCCAGGCCAAGATGGCCCCCGAGCCCGTCCTGGCGAAGGCGCCGTCCACTCGCATCCCCCTCGCCGGTCCCGCGGAGGCCCCGTCGGTGACGCTCAAGGCCGCCGAGTTCCCGCTGTCCGCGACGGCGCTCGCGCCAAGGGCCGTCGGCGCGTTCACCACCGGCCCCCAGCAGGGCGACCTCGGCATGAGCGCCCTGGTGATCCCCATGCTCATCGCCGCCCTCGTCCTGATCGCCTACTTCAAGGTCACGCGGGCCTCCGTACGGCTGGCGCACGCCGTGACCAGGCGGAGCACGGGCACTCAGTCCACGACGGCCCGATCACGGACGCCGTACCGGTCGGCGAAATCCGCGAGCCTCGCCACCGCCTCGCGGCCCCGCGTCCAGGGACGGACGATCATGCGGTCCACGCCCAGCGCCTCCCAGCCGCCGATCTCGTCCGGCCCCGCCAGCGAGTAGGCGTGCACGGTGACGGAGAAGGGATCCGCCGAACCGTGGGCGCCGCGCAGGGCGGCCAGCCGGTCGAGCCGGGGACGGATCGACTCCAGCGTGTGCGGCATGCTGATCCAGCCGTCGCACAGGGTGGCCGCCCGGCGCAGCGCCGCGACCGACTCGCCCCCCGCGAGGATGGGCAGCCGCTCCTGGACGGGCTTGGGCTCGAAGGCGACCTGCGGGAACGCGAAGAACCGCCCGTCGTGAGCCACGACCGGCTCCGACCAGAGCCGCCTGGTCACCTCGATGGCCTCGTCCAGCCGTGGCCCGCGGGTCGCGAAGTCCACGCCCGCCGCCAGCCACTCCCCCGGGTACCATCCGGCGCCCACTCCGCAGATCGCCCGGCCGCCCGACACCACGTCGAGGGTCGCGAAGGCGCGGGCCGAGACGAACGGGTGCCGCAGGGCGTACAGGTGAACCGCCGTGCCGAGCCGCACCCGTGAGGTGAGGGCGGCCAGCCAGCACAGGTAGGCGGGCGCGTCGAAGAGCGGGGTCGCGGGTGAGATGCCCGGCCTGCCGGTTCCGGGATAGGCCGCCAGCGACAGGTCCGTGGCGAAGACGAGATGCTCGGGCAGCCAGACCGACTCGAACCCCAGCTCGTCGGCCGCCACGGCCACGTCCTTCCAGGCCGCCGGATGCAGCAGTCCGAGCGGGACGCCGAACCTCATCGGCCCACCTCCGCGCTCACGGCCATCTCCGCAGCTCGGGGGTGCCGAGGATCGCCGACCTGAGGCGCGAGCGGTGCAGACCGGTGTTCCCGTAGGCAGACGCGAGCGACCAGACCCGGGCCAGCCACAGCCGCAGGTCCAGCTCGCCGGTGTAGCCGATGGCCCCGTGGACCTGGAGCGCGACCCGGGCGGCGCGGTCGGCCGCCTCGCCCGCCGCCGCCTTGGCCGCGCTCACGTCCCGGTCGGCCGAGGGCAGGTCGCGGTCGGCGGCGAAGGCCGCCGCGTAGACGAGCGGCGCGGCGAAGTCGATCGCGATGGCGACGTCGGCGAGCTGGTGCTTCACCGCCTGGAACGTCCCGACCGCCGCGCCGAACTGCCGCCGCGTCCTCGCGTAGCCCACCGTCGTCTCCAGCAGGTGCCGGGCCAGCCCGATGAGCTGCGCGGCGACCGCGATCGTCACCCCTCGCAGGGCGCCGGGTCCCGCGTGCGCCAGACGGGTGCCGGGCGAGGGGTCGAAGGCGGCGGCGAACAGCCTGCGTACCGGATCCACCCCGGGCTGGGGCGTGAGCCGTACAGCCTCCGCGGGCACCGCGTGCAGCTCGCCGTCCTCCTCCAGGATCAGCAGGTCCACGAGGTCGGCGTCCGGGGCGTACACCTGGTCGCCGAGGCGCACACTCACGATCGTCGTACCGGCCGCCACCCCCGGCAGCACCGACGAGGCCGCGGCCGGGTCGCCGGCCAGCAGTACGGGCGCGGCGGCGGCGGTCTCGGCGACGGGGCCGGGCAGGGCGGCCCTTCCCGTTTCCTCGAAGGCCAGGACCGCGTCGGTGACCCCGAGACCCATGCCGTCGTAGCGCTCGGGCACGAGCATCCCGAACAGGCCGGCCTTCGCCAGGTGCGCCCAGGCCGGCGTGCGGTCGCCGTCCAGCCCCGCGTCCCGCACGGCGCGCGGGGGGCAGTGGGCCCGGAGTACGTCCTTGACGGTGGCCGCGAGCGCGAGCTGGTCGTCGCTGAACGCGAAGTTCATCGCGGCAGCCCAAGGACGCGCTCGGCGATGATGTTCCGCTGGATCTCGTTGGTGCCCGCGTAGATCGTGCCCGCGAGGGAGAACAGGAAGCCGTCGAGCCACCGCCCGCCGTCCGCGGAGTCGGGCGCGCCGCCGGAGAGCAGCCCTCGCTGGCCGAGGAGCTGGAGGGCGAGGGTGTGCATGCGCACGTCCAACTCGGACCAGAAGACCTTCCCCATGCTGGAAGCCGAGCCGATCTCCTCTCCCGCTGCGAGCCTGCGGGCGGTGCCGAAGGTGTGCAGCCGGTAGGCCTCGGCGTCGAGCCACGCCCGCGCCACCTGGTCGGCGAGCACCGGGTCGGGGTTCAGCGTGCGCGCCAGCCGTACGAGGCGGTCGGCCGTGGCCAGGAAGCGGCCGGGGCTCCGCAGCGTGAGGCCGCGCTCGGAGGAGGTCGTGGCCATGGCGATGCGCCAGCCCTCTCCCGGCGCGCCGAGCACCTGGTCGTCGGGGACGAAGACGCCGTCGAAGAACAGCTCGGCGAACCCGTGCTCGCCGTCGAGCTGGGCGATCGGGCGGACCGTGACGTCCCGGAGCGGGAACATGAAGTAGGTCAGGCCCCGGTGGCGTGCCGACTCGGGATCGGAGCGGAACAGGCCGAAGCCCCAGTCCGCGTAGCCGGCCCGGGAGCTCCAGGTCTTCTGCCCGTACAGGCGCCAGCCGCCGTCCACCCGCTCGGCGCGCGAGCGCAGCGAGGCCAGGTCGCTGCCCGCCTCGGGCTCCGACCAGGCCTGGGCCCAGACGTCGTCGGCCCGTGCCATCCTGACGAGGAACCTGTCCCGCTGCGCGGCGGTGCCGGTGGTGAACAGGGTGGGCGCCAGCAGGAAGATGCCGTTCTGGCCGACCCTGCCGGGCGCGCCCGCCGCCCAGTACTCCTCCTCGAAGATCAGCCACTCGACCAGGGACGCGCCTCGCCCGCCGTACTCGCGGGGCCAGCTGACGACGGAGTAGCTCTCGGCGGCCAGCAGACGCTCCCACTCCCGGTGCGCCTCGAAGCCCTCGGCGGTGTCCATGGAGGGGAGCGGAGGGTCCGGCACGTGTGCCGCCAGCCAGGCGCGGACCTCGGCCCGGAAGTCCTGTTCCGCCCGCGTGAAGTCCAGATCCACATGTCCTCCGTAGGTCGGCGGCCCAACCAAACTAGCGCACGCTTGGTGTCCTTGCCAGCGCCGCGGCGGCCGTTCGTAGACCGGAGGCCATCCGAGCCAAGCAACTGCTTGCTTTGAACACAGCGCCTCGCTAGCGTTCGGACCAGAGCCATCCAGACAGGTGGGACGGAGCCCGGCGGATGTTGATGCGCGCAGCCGTACTGACCGAGTTCGGGGCCGAGATGGAGATCCGGGACATCGAGATCGCCGGTCCCGGTCCCGGCGAAGCGCGGGTCAAGATCGCCGCCTCCGGCGTGTGCGGCTCCGACATCAAGGCCCTGGACGGCAAGAGCCCCGTCGTGCGGCGCCTGCCGTTCGTCCTCGGCCACGAGAGCGCGGGCGTGGTCGAGAGCGTCGGCGCGGGCGTGACCGCCGTCAGGCCCGGCGACCACGTCATCATCGCGATGAACGGTCCCTGCGGTCGCTGCCGCGACTGCGGCGCGGGCCGCTTCCACCTGTGCGGCGACCCGGCCCGGATGGCCGCCATCATGGGCACGATGGGCGACGGCACCACCCGACTGAGCGTGGACGGCACCCCCGCCAAGACGATGATCGGCATCGGCTCGTTCGCCGAGTACGCCGTGGTCGGCGAGCGCATGTGCGTCAAGATCGCCAAGGACGCGCCGATGGATCTGATGTGCCTGCTCGCCTGCGCGGTGGTCACCGGGGTCGGCGCGGTGCTCAACGTGGCCCAGGTACGGCCCGGGTCCAGCGTGCTTGTGGTCGGCTGCGGCGGCGTCGGGCTGAACGTCATCCAGGGAGCCGTCCTCGCCGGGGCGACGACGATCATCGCCGCGGACGTCGCCGAGCCCAAGCTGGGGCTCGCGGGGAAGTTCGGCGCGACCCACGCCATCCTGGCCGACGACCTGCCCGCACAGGTGGGCGGCATCGTGCGGGGCGGCGCCGACTACGCCTTCGACGTCACCGGCGTGGCGGGCGTGCTCGGCACGGCGTTCGCCGCCACCCGGCCCGGGGGCACGACGGTCATGGTGGGCAGCCCTCCCGCCGGAAGCACCGTCGGCGTCGAGGCCTCGCTGCTGTTCGCCTCCCGCCGCCTGATGGGCACCCAGGGCGGCGACGCGGCCCCCATCCGGGACCTGCCGATGCTGGCCGAGCAGTATCTGCGCGGCCGTCTCGACCTGGACGGGCTGGTCAGCGAGCGCATCCCCCTCGACCAGATCAACGAGGCCGTCGAGCACGTACGCCGGGGCGCCGTCGCCCGCAGCGTCATCGTCTTCGACTGAGACGCCGATCCCGACCCGACGCCGACGCCGGTCCCACGCGTGAGACGGTACTGTCGGGCATCGGTTCGGCGGACGGAAGCGGGAGCCATGGCGGCGGAGTTCCATCTGGGCGACTACATCCTGGTGCAGGATGGCAGGACCCTCGAAATCTTCCACCGGACCCTGTCCAGTGTCAGGCGTCACCACGTGGCGTTCCTCGGGGTGGACGCGAAGCCGCGCGGTGACGGGTTCCAGGTCCAAATCGGCTCCAGGTCCGAGGACGACCGGATCGTCAACGGCATGGGGCTCCGGATGGACGCGGAGCAGTTCGCCCGTTTCCGCGAGTTCATGGCCCCGGCCATCGCGGCCCGCGATCAGACGGACGTCCTCTGAACCCCTTGGGCCACGCGTCCTGCCGGCAGGTTTCGACGGCCCCCCGGGGCGTCAGAGCCCGAGCAGCCGCGCCGCGTTGTACTTGAGGATCTTTGGCCGGACCTCGTCCTTGATCGGCAGCTTCTCGAAGTCGGCCAGCCACCGATCTGGCGATATAAGCGGAAAGTCCGAGCCGAACAGCACCTTGTCCTTGAGCAGCGTGTTCGCGTACTGCACGAGCTGCGGCGGGAAGTACTTAGGCGACCAGCCCGAAAGGTCGATGTGGACCCGCGGCTTGTGCGTGGCCACCGCCAGCGCCTCGTCCTGCCAGGGGAACGACGGGTGCGCGAGGATGATCGGCAGCTCGGGGAAGTCGACGGCGACGTCGTCCACGTGCATCGGGTCGGAGTACTTCAGCCGTACCCCCCCGCCTCCGGGGACCCCCGCCCCGATGCCGGTCTGGCCGGTGTGGAACAACGCCGGAACCTGGAGCTCCTCCAGCACTTCGTACAGCCCGTACGCCATCCGGTCGTTGGGGAAGAACGCCTGCAGGTTCGGGTGGAACTTGAACCCCCGAACGCCGTACTCCTCGACCAGGCGCCGGGCCTGCCGCACCGCCGCCTTGCCCTTCCACGGATCGACCCCAGCGAAAGGGATCAGCACGTCGGCGTTGTCCGCGCAGGCCTGGGCTATCTCCTCGTTGGGCACGGGAGGATGCCCGGTCGCGGTCTCCGCGTCCACGGTGAACACGACGGCGGCCATGGCACGCTCGCGGTAGAACGCGGCGATCTCCGGCACGGTCGGCCGGCGCTGCCCCGCCAGCTTGAAGTACTCGTCGGCGCCGCTCTTCAGCGCGCCGGAGAGCGACTCTCCACCGTCCAGCGAGACCTCGGCGTGCGTGTGCACGTCGATCGCGACAAGGGACTCCACGTTCATCGCACTCATGCCGACCATCTTCACCTGTACCTTCAGCCGTAGAGGAACCGCAGACGTGACTTGAGGACCTTGCCCGCCCCGTTTCGCGGCAGGGCCGACACGAACTCCACCCGTTTGGGGATCTTGTAGCTCGCCAGCCGCCCGGAGAGGTGGCCGAGCAGGTCATGCGGCTCGGCGGTCATCCCCGGCCGCAGGACGACCAGGGCCCTGCCCACCTCGCCCCACTTGTCGTCGGGCACCCCGATGACCGCGCACTCGGCGACGGCGGGGTGCCCGTACAGGACGCTTTCGACCTCGGCGGGGTAGATGTTCTCACCACCAGAGATGATCATGTCCTTGACCCGGTCGACGATCCGGATATATCCGTCCTGGTCGGCGAGGGCGAGGTCACCCGAGTGGAACCATCCGTCCTCCGACACTACTGTCGCGGTCTCATCCGGGCGTTCCCAGTAGCCCGTCATCACGTTCGGCCCCTGGACGATCACCTCGCCGGGCTCACCGGGCGCGACGTCCACCCCGTCGGGATCGACCAGCCGGACGTCGGAGAAGAAGCACGGCACGCCCGCGGTGCCCGCCTTGCGTACGGAGTGCTCGGCCGCCAGGAACAGGGCGCCCGGCGAGGTCTCCGTCATGCCGTAGCCCTGCAGGAAGGTCAGCCCGCGCGCCTGATACGTCCGGATCAGCGGCTCCGGCACGGGCGCGCCGCCGCACAGCAGGTTGCGCAGGCTGGAGAGGTCGGCCTCGCTCCACCGGGGCGACTGGGCCAGGAAGGTGAACATCGCCGGGACCCCGAACATCAGCGTCACCCGTTCGGACTCGATGAGGCCGATCACCTCATCGACGTCGAACGACGGCAGCAGGATGGACCTGCCGCCCTTCAGCACCGTGGGCACCAGGGTCTGCGCGAGCGCGGCGATGTGGAACAACGGAGCGCTGATCAGCGTGACCTCGTCATGCGCGAGCTCGACGTCGACCAGCAGGTTGAAGGTGTTCCAGGTCAGGTTGGCGTGGCTCAGCACGGCCCCCTTGGGCCGCCCGGTCGTGCCCGAGGTGTACATGATCAGGCACGGCTCGTCCGGTCCGACGGGCTCGTCCAGCGGCTCCGGATCGCCCCCGGCCAGCAGGCCCTCGTACTCCCCCCCGACCATTACGCGGCGCGCGACGGGCAGGGCGGCGCCGACCTCTTCGTGCTCGGCCCCGCAGATGACGATGTCCGCGCCCGCGTCCCGCACGATGTAGGTCAGCTCCGGTGCGGTCAGGCGCGTGTTCAGCGGCACGAACACCGCTCCCAGCGCGCCCGCGGCGAAGAAGGTCTCGACCAGGGCCGGATGGTTGAGCCCGAGGAAGGCGACCCGGTCACCATGCCGCACCCCGAGGCCGCGAAGCGCCGACGCGAGCCGGTCGACCCGCTCGTGCAGCTCCGCGTAGGTCCACTGGCGGCCGTCGTGGCTCAGCGCCACCCGCTCCGGCGTCATGCGCGCCCGCCGCCCCGGCCACGAACCCAAGCCCTGATTCCGCATGGCGCTCCCTGACGGTCAGGTGATCCCGCCAATCAACTTAGGCCAGGGCATGACGGCTGTCACTGTTCTGCCCAACGAACGGCGGCGTCCGAACTGCCCGAGAAGACGCGGACCGGCCGGCCGTACACATGGTTCCCGAGAAACGTGAGCAGCACCGACTGCGACCGCATTGCCTGCCCCGCAGGACTTTCGCGAACCTGTGCCACCACGCCGTACCTCACTTCAAGATGTCGCGCATTCTATTGACAGCTGTAAATGCCATGCCTAAATTCAGGGCGATCGAGGGTCCGGATCACGCCGTATTCCCTTGCGCGGTGGCCGTACCAGCGCTTGATGGAGGCATGCGCGGGGGCCTGTTGCCGCGACATGAGCTTCAGGAGGCACACGTGCGCAAGCTCGTCCCAGCGATCGCCTGTCTAGCCCTGGCCGTGACCGCGTGCGGTGGCTCGACCGGCGGCGGATCCGGGGGTGACGGCCCCATCCGGGTCGGCCTCATCGTCTCCCTGACCGGCAACTACACCCCGCTCGGCAGCGAGGACAAGAAGGCCGTGGAGCTCGCCGTCGAGCAGGTCAACGCCAAGGGCGGCCTGCTCGGGCGCAAGGTGGAGCTCGTCCAGCGGGACGACAAGACGGCGCCCGACCAGGGGATCGTGGCCTTCAACCAGATCAAGGGCCAGATCGACGCGCTCATCGGCCCGGTGTTCTCCAACTCCGCGCTCGCCATCGAGCCGCTGGCCCAGCGCGAGAAGATCCCCTATCTCTCCCTGGCCCCCGCGCAGGAGCAGGTGGAGCCGATCAAGTCGTACGTCTTCGTCACGCCCGCGCTCTCCAGCATGTACGCCGAACGGTATCTGCAGTACATGCGGGCCACCGAGATCACGAAGATCGCGGTCGCGCACGACACCAAGAGCGCGTACTCGGTGGCCGGGCACAAGGCCATGGCCGCCCTCGCCGCCAAGTACGGCGTGACCGTCGTCACCGACGAGCCGTACGAGACCACGACCTCCGACTTCAGCGCGATCTTCACGCACGTCCGCGACTCCGGGGCGCAGGCCCTGGTCTTCTGGGGGTCGGGAGCCCCCGGCGTCACGGCGGGCAAGCAGTACGCCGCCTCGGGGCTGAAGGTGCCGCTGTTCCTGACCGGATCGCAGGCCAGCAAGCTCTGGCTGGAGCCGATGGGCGACGCCGCCGAGGGCATGACGGTGCAGAGCGCGATCGGCGTCGTGGGCGACCACCTGCCGGCCAGCAGGCAGAAGGAGGTCATCGACCAGATGGCCACGCCGTTCAAGGAGAAGTACGGCTACCCGCCGCCGCAGTTCGCCCAGGACGGCTACAGCGCGAGCCTCCTGCTGTTCGAGGCGATCAAGAAGGCCGGAGGAACGGACAAGGCCAAGGTGCAGCAGGCGCTGGAGGGCATGGACCTGGTCACCCCGAACGGGCGGTTCCGCTACTCGCCGTCCGACCACTCCGGGCTGCGGCCGGACTTCATCTCGATCAACACGGTGAAGGGCGGGGCGTTCGTGCCCACCGGCTGGGCCCGGGAGCAGCTGTCCAAGACCGTCGCCGCCGGGTAGGTTCCAGGTGCGGGGAAGTCACGACCAGTCGAGTTCGCCGGAGTCCGCCGACGTGCTGAGCGTCCACGGGGTCTCCCGGTCCTTCGGAGGCGTCTACGCCGTGCGCGACGTCAGCCTCGGCATCGCCGGGGGTGAGGTGCGCGGCATCATCGGGCCCAACGGCGCGGGCAAGTCGACGCTGTTCAACCTCATCACCGGCCATCTCGCCGCCGACCAGGGCACCATCTCCTTCGAGTCCGCGCGGATCGACCGCCTTTCCCCGCACCTGCGCGCGCGGCTCGGCATCTCCATCGTCTTCCAGGGCGCACGGGTGTTCCGCGGCATGACCGTCCGGGAGAACGTCATGGTCGGCGCGCACAGCCGTACGCGAACCGGCTTCACCGCCGCCGCGCTCCGGCTCCCCCGGCACCGGCGCGACGAGCGGGAGATCGCCCGGCTGGCCGACGAGGCGCTCGGACGGGTCGGACTCGGCGCGTGGGCCGACCGGCAGGCGGGCCTGCTGCCCCTCGGGCAGCAGCGGTCCATGCAGGTGGCCCGCGCCCTGTGCGCGGAGCCGCGCCTCCTGCTCCTGGACGAACCCGCCTCAGGCCTGCGGGCCGGCGAACGCGAGGCGCTGGCCGTGCTGATCGAGGAGCTGCGGGCGGGGGGCCTGACGATCATGCTGGTCGAGCACGACGTCGCCTTCGTCACCCGGCTGGCCGACCGGATCACCGTGCTGGACCTCGGCCGGATCATCGCCGAGGGCACTCCCGGCGAGGTCCGCGCCGACCCGCTCGTGGTCTCCGCCTATCTCGGAGAAGCCTCGTGAGCCCGCTCGTGAGCCCTCGGGGGGATCGCGGCATGATCGAGATCACGGACCTGGTGGTCACGTACGGCTCGGCGACCGCGCTCGACCACGTCCGGCTCTCCGTGCGGCGCGGCGAGATGGTCGCGCTGCTCGGGCCGAACGGAGCGGGCAAGTCGACCCTGGCCGACACCCTGTCGGGCATCGTCTCCCCGCGGTCCGGGACCGTCGAGGTCGGCGGCAGGCTCGCGCACATACCCGAGGGCCGCCAGCTCTTCCCCGACCTCACCGTCGAGGACAACCTGAGCCTCGGCGGCTGGCGCTCGCGCGAGCGCGACCCGTCGTTCGTGTTCGGCCTCCTGCCCCGGCTCGCCGAGCTCCGGCGCCGCCGGGCGGGCGTCCTGTCCGGGGGCGAGCAGCAGATGGTGGCCTTCGGCAGGGCGTTGATGTCCCGGCCCGATGTGCTGGTCGTGGACGAGCTGTCCCTCGGCCTCGCCCCCATGGTGACCCGCGACCTGGCCGCTCACCTCGTGGCACTCAACCGGGACCAGGGGCTCACCGTGCTCCTCATCGAGCAGAACGCCCGGCTGGCCTTCGGCGTGTGCGAGCGGGCGTACGTCCTTGAGGCCGGCCGGGTCGTCGCGGAAGGGCCGTGCGCCGAGCTCGCCGGGAGTCCTCGGGTGGCCAGCGCCTATCTCGGCGGATCGATCGAGGAGACCCAGGCGTGACCGGGTCCGGGGACGAAGGGCCGTGACGTGAGAGAGCTCCTGACCTACCTCGTCAACGGCCTCGCCGTGGGCTGCGGGTTCGCGCTGATCGCGAGCGGCCTGGTGGCCGTCCACCGGGTGACCGGGGTGGTCAACTTCGCCCAGGGCATGTTCGCGGTCGTCGCGGGGCTGAGCGCGTCGTGGCTGCTCGGCGCAGGCCTGCCCCACGGGGTGAGCGAGGTGGCGGCCGTGCTGATCGCGACCGCCACCGGCCTGCTCACCGGCCTGCTCGCGATCGGTAAGCGGGGCACCACCCCGCAGTCGTCGCTCATCATCACGCTGGGCGTCGGCGTGCTCGCCTACGCGGTCGAGATCTTCGTCTGGGGGGACCAGCCGCGTTCGTTCCCCGGCCTGCCGGGCTCGCTCACCCTCGCCGGAGTCGGGATCCAGTGGCAGCACCTGCTCGTCGTCGCGACCACGGTGGTGACGTTCCTGCTGCTCACCGCCTTCTTCGGCCGCACGTACCTCGGCAAAGCGTTCAGCGCGTGCGCCTCGAACCCCTACGCGGCCCGGGTCATCGGCATCGACGTCACCAAGATGGGGCTGCTGGCCTTCGCCCTCGGCGGGCTGCTCGGCGGGGTGGCCGGGGTGCTCGTGACCCCGCTGCGGCCCGTCTCGTTCGACACCGACGTCACGCTCATCGTCAACGGCTTCGCCGCCGCCGTGTTCGGCGCGCTCACCCGCCCGGGTCTCGCCCTGGTGGGCGCGCTGCTGCTCGGAGTCGCCGAGTCCCTGGCCGCGGGGTACGGGTACGCGGCCTACCAGACGGAGCTCGCCCTCGGCCTGATGCTCATCATCATGGTCGTCCAGTCGGCCCGGCGCGCGACCGTCCTGGAGGAGGCCGTATGACCGGAGGAGCCCGAATGAAACGCCCGCTCCCCGGTCTGGCCGTCGGCGCGGTCACGCTGGCCCTTCCCGCGGTGCTGGACGACAGCGCGCTGTCGGTCTACATCTTTCTCGGGCTGGCCGCGATGGTGACTGTCGGCGTCTCGCTGCTGATGGGGTACGCCGGTCAGGTCTCGCTCGGCCAGGGCGCCTTCTACGCGGTGGGCGGCTACACCGCCGGAATACTCGCCGTGCACGGCGGCCCCCCGGTGCTCGGGCTGCTCGCGGCCCCGGTCGTCGCGGCGGTGTTCGCGGCCGTCATCGGCGTCCCCCTCCTGCGCCTGCGCGGGCACCACCTGGCGTTCGCCACGCTGGCCACGCAGCTCATCCTGCTCTCGCTGGCGGGCCAGTTGGAGTTCACGGGCGGCGACATCGGGCTGCAGGGCATCCCGAGATTCGGCATCGGCCCGTTCGAGTTGGGCGACGCCGCGAGCTACGCCTACCTGACCTGGGCCGGGGTGGCCGTGGTGATGCTCGTGACGCGCAACGTCATCGACTCCCGGCCCGGCCGCGCCCTGCGGGCCCTCGCCACGAGCGAGACGGCGGCGGCCTCGTCCGGCGTTCCGGTCGGCCGCTACAAGCTTGTGGTCTTCGCCCTCTCCGCGGCCTTCGCCGGGCTGGCGGGCGGCATCTACGCGTTCTACGTCGGGTACGTCGCCCCGGGTTCCTTCCCGGTGCTCCTGTCCATCGAGTACATCGTCATGGCCGTCGTCGGCGGCCTCGGCACCGTCTGGGGGGCGGTGGTGGGGGCGGCGGCCATCACGCTGCTCGTCCAGGCGCTGAACGTCGTCGGCACCGCGCCCGGCATGCCGAGCTACGCCCCGAGCGTGCTCTCGTACGCCGTCTACGCGCTCGTGCTGATCGTGGTCGTCCTCTTCCTGCCCCACGGGCTGCTCCCCGCAGTCACCGGCCGCCGCGCGGCAAGGCGCCCGCGCGACGCCGGAGCCGGGCGGTAGCACGACGGCTCGTACGGCCCGCGCGGGCTCGGGACGCCGGTCAGGTCCGGCCGGTGGTGACCAGGTCCTTGTCCGGTGTCACCGGTGGCTCGTCGTCGTCCTCGGCGTGGTCGGCGATGGACAGGTTGGGCAGGATCCGGTCGAGCCACGCGGGGCACCACCAGTTGAGCCGGCCCAGCAGCACCATCGTGGCCGGGACGAGCAGCCCGCGGATGACGGTGGCGTCCACGGCGATCGCCACGGCGAGTCCCACGCCGAACACCTTGACCAGCGGGTCCGGGTAGGCGATGAACGCGACGAACACCACCACCATGATCAGCGCTGCGGACGTGATGACCCGGCCCGTCGCGCCGAGCCCCTCGGCGACCGCGCGCCGGTTGTCCCCCGAGCGCAGGTACGCCTGGCGGACCGAGGTCAGCAGGAACACCTCGTAGTCCATGGACAGCCCGAACAGCACGGCGAACAGCATGAGCGGCACGTAGGAGTCGATGGGCACGGTGAAGAAGATCGTCGCCAGGTACGAGCCGTCCATCGACACAGGCGGGTCCATGCCGACCAGGCCGCTGCCGAGCCCGTACGAGAAGACGATCGCCAGTGCGCCGAACGCCGCGCCCAGCGAGATGAGGTTCATCAGCGCGGCCTTGGCCGCGACCAGAGGCGCGCGGAAGGCGACCAGCAGGAGCAGGGCGCTGAGGAGCACGACGACGCCGATCACGGCCGGGGTGCGCTCGGCGATGCGGTCGCTCGCGTCGGCCATGCCCGCGACCTCGCCGCCCACGTGCAGCCGCGCTCCGGGCACGTGCAGGCCGCGTACCGCGCGCACCACGTCCCCCGCCCGCGGGTCGCTCGGGGCGTACTCGGGCACCACCTGGAACAGCACGGACGTCCCCGAGGTGTTGATCTTCGCGGGTGCCACGTGCGCGACGCCGGGGACGTACGTCAGGCGGTTCTTCAGATCCTTCACCACCGGGGCGGGCGGGTCGCCGGCCGCGACCTTGGAGTCCAGCTCGCCGACGACGATCAGCGCGCCGTTGCTTCCGGGGCCGAACCCGGTCTCCATCAGCTCGTACGCCCGCCGCGCCGGTTGCCCGCGATCGGCGTAGCCGTCGTCCACGGTGCCGAGCTTGAGCGCCAGGGCGGGTGCGGCGAGCGCGCCGAGCACGACCGCGGACACCGCGAGCACCCGCCACGGGCGTCGCGCGACCCAGGTGCCGAGCCCGGCCCAGCCGTTCGCCGGGGCGTGGGCGCTGCGGCGCCGGGGCCCGACGAACGGCAGGCGCAGCGCGTTGACGCGGTGACCGAGGAGGCCGAGCAGCGCGGGCACCAGGGTGAGCGAGGTGAGCACCGCGCACACCACCGAGATGCCGGTGATCCAGCCGAGCGTGCGCAGCATCGGGAAGCCCGCGAGCATCAGCGCGGTGAGCGCGATCACGACGGTGCCCCCGGCGAACAGCACGGCCCCGCCCGCGCCCGCGGTCGTACGCCGGACGGACTCCTGTACGGGCACGCCGTCGGCGAGCAGCTTCCGGTGCCGTGACAGCAGGAACAGGGCGTAGTCGATGCCCACGCCCAGACCGATCATGGAGGCCATGACCGACGCCTGCTTGGGCACGTCCACGATGTGGCCGAGCACGCCGATGACGCCGAGACCGACGCCGAGGCTGATGATCGCGGTGAAGACGGGCACCAGCGCGGCGACGAGCGTGCCGAACGCGAGGAGCAGCACCAGCAGGGCGCAGGCCAGCCCGATGATCTCGCTGGACCCGGTCTTGATCTCCTTGTCGGCGGGCGTCCCGCTGTCGGCGGGGACCGCCTCGATACCGGCCTCCCGTACGGGCTGCGCCGCCTCGGAGATCTGCCGCGAGGTCTCCCCCAGCTTGCTCGAATCGTTGCCCGACAGCCGGACGGTGATGACGCCGATCATCAGGTTGGACGAGACCCCGCCCGCGCGGTACGGCGTGTCCACCTGGACCACGTGGGGAACCTCGCGGATCTCGGCCATGGCCTTCTCGACCGCGCGCTTGCGCTCGGCGGTCAGCAGCGAGCCGTCCTTGGAGTACAGAACGACCTGCACGGTGCCGCCCGGGTCGTACCCCGGTCCGAAGCCGTCGCGCATGAGGTCGTGGGCGCGCTGGGCGTCCGTCCCTGGAATGGAGACGTTGCTGTTGACCGGACGGCCGAACACCACGGTGCTCAGCGTCAGCGTCCCCGCAAGGACGATCCACACCGCGAGCACGATGCGACCGTGGCGCGCGCACCAACCACCCAGTCGACCAAGCAAGCTAGCCATCGGTGACCGTCCCAGACACTATTGATGAATTCCGAAAGACGATTGCGACGTCCCGTTCTGTACGGCCGTGCAGGACGTCCGTTTAAGAGCTTAGGCGCGATTATCCTGAAATGCTCCGTCGCGCTAAGAAGTGAGACCATGACCACATTCGACCGTGGCAGTGACACCCGTAGCCGGATCCTCGCCGCCGCGCGCCACTTGTTCGCCGAGCGCGGCTACGCCGCCACATCCCTCACCGACATCGCCGCCCGGGTCGGGCTGACCAAGACGGCCGTGGCCTACCACTTCCACCCCAAGGACAAGCTCGCCGCGGAGCTGATCGCACCGGCGGCCGACGACCTGTTCGCGCTGCTCGGAGGCGACTACGGCGACGACCCGCGCGGGTTCATCGAGCCGCTGACGGACTTCGTCGTTCAGCACCGGGCCGTAATAAGACTGCTCATGGAAGATATCGGCGGAGCCGACGACGCCCCTCCCGGGTCCCCGGGAGAGACCATCCGGGCCTTCGGCGAGGAGATCTACAACCGGCTCGCCGGACCGTCGCCCGACAGCGCCGCCCGGATCCGGGCCTGGGCGGTCATGGGCTCCCTGCAGTTCGCCGTGGTGAAGACCATGGACCTCCCGCAGGAGACGGTACGAAGGCTGCTGCTCGCCTCCGCCCTCGCCGTCCACGACGCGGCCCTGGCCGGCGACCAGGGCCGGTGACGCGTGGAGGACCCCCCCACACCCGCCCACCACCCTGCCGACCACGCTGCCCACCACGCTGCCCCGGACCCCGCCGACCGGCCGGCGGTCCTGCGCCGGTTCGAGGCCGCGCTGCTCCGCCCGCCCGTGACGCTGCTCATCCACGGCGAGGCCGGCATCGGGAAGACCCACCTGCTGGCCGAGACCGAGGTGCTCGCCAGGTCCGTGGGCTACCGGGTGCTCCACGGCCAGGCGCGCGACTTCGGAAGCGGCCTCGCCTACGCCTCGCTCGCCGACGCGCTCGGCCCCCTCCACGCCGTCCCTGCCGCCCGTGAACCGCTCAAGGAACTGCTGGACGCCATCGACCAGGCCGCCCTCGGGATCACCGGCGCCGCCCCGGCCGTGCGCACCGCCAACCTGCTGGAGGGGCTGCCGGGCCGCACGTTCCTCGCCATCGACGACCTGCACCTGGCCGACGCCGACACCCTCGGCGTGCTCTCCTATCTCCCCCGCCGCGTACGGGGCCTGGCCGTCGCCGGCACGGCCAGACGCCTCCCCGCGATGGACGCCGACCTCGCCGTACGGCTCAGCCCGCTGTCGCTCGACGAGGTCACCGCCCTGGTGACCAGCCTGCTCGGCCGTACCCCGAGCGAGCCGATCCTGCGCCGCGTCCACGACGAGAGCCGGGGCAACCCGTGGTTCGTCCGCGAGGCGGTGCTGACGCTCGTGCAGGGCGGCGCGATCCAGTCGGCCTACCCCGGCCCGCGCAGGGGCGCCATACTCAGCCGGCTGTTCCAGCGCGACCAGGGCGGCCGCAACCTCGCCAAGGTGCTCGCCGCGCTCCGCCGCACCCGCCCCGCCGGCATGGCCGACCTGGACGCGCTCGCCGAGGTCGCCGGACTCGACGCCGGCGAGGCCGAGCGCGCGTTCGACGGGCTGGTGAGGGACGGCCTGGTCGTGGGCACCGGCGAGGGCACGTACGAGTTCGCCCACCCGCTGGTCGCCGAGGCCCTCTACGCCGACCTCGGCCCGGCCGAACGGCGCAGGGTCCACACCCGCATCGCCGAACTGCTCCACCGGCAGGGCCTCAGCGGGACGCGCCGGGTCCTTGAGTGGGCCACCCACCTCGCCGAGGGAGCCACGAGCGCCCAGGCGCTGCCCGCCATGCTCCGCGCCGCCGAGCTGACCCGCTGGACCGCGCCGCTCTCCGCCGGCCACTGGTACGGCAGGGCCGCCGTGCTGGCCCCGCCCGGGGAGCGCGGCGTGCTGCTGGCCAGGCAGGCGCTGTCGTACTGGAAAGGCTCCCGCCCCGTGGACGCGCTGCGCGCCGGACGGGCGGCCCTCGCCGTGCTGCCCCCCGGACGCCGGCACACCCGCACCGCGCACACGCTGGTCAACGCCGCGCACTCCATGGGGCAGTACGAGGTGGCGGTGTCGATCGCCGCCGATCAGCTTCCCCTCGCCGACGATCCGACCGCGCTGCTCGCCCAGCGGGCCGTGATCAGCACCCAGCTCGGCCTCGACTCCGCCGACCTGGTGAAGGAGAGCTGGCGGGCCCTTCCCCAGTGCCCTTCGGAGGACCTCGTGATCGCCCTCAGCGCCCTGGCCGGCGACGCGATCATCAGGGGAAGGTGGGAGGAGACCGAACGGGCCCTGGACACCCTCCTGTCGGCCTCCGCGGCGCTGCCACCGGCCGGGCGGCTGGCCGCGCTGGAGTCGGCGGCGCACCTCCTCGCCAGCGGTGGCGTGCGCACCCGTACGCTCGGGCTGCTCTCCGAGGCCGAGGCGATCTACCGGGGGCTCGGCTGGCACAACATCGCGGGCCAGCACGTACGCACCATGGCGGTGGTCCGGCGGCTCGGCGGCGAGTGGGAGCACGCCCTGCGCGACATCCGTTCGGACGCCGTCACGCTCACCGAGGCCGGGCTCTGGGAGAACGTCGCGCTGCTGCGCAACATCGAGCTCGACATCCTGCTCGACCAGGGACGCTACGACGAGGCCGAGCCGCTGCTCGCCGACCCGCCGCCCAACTGCGTCCTGCAACTGTCTCTGCGCGCCATGTTCAAGGCCAGACGGGCGCTCGGCCTCGGAGACCGCGCGACGGCCGTCCGGCTGCTGGACGAGGCCATGGCCGGCGGGCCGCCGGACGTCGCGCATCGCGTCCTGGCCCTCCGAGTGGCCATGCACAGCTTCGCGGGAGAGATGGAGCCGGCCCGTGAGGCGGCCGTCACCCTGGCCGAGGTCGCGCGGACCGGCACCCCACGGGCGCGCATGACTGCCGAGCTCGCGACGGCGGGGGCCTTCCACGACGCCGCCCGGGCCGAAGCCGTGCTGGAGGCGGCCAGGGCGGACGGCCTGAGGTTCGAGGAGGGCCGTGCACGCCTCGTCCTCGGAGCGCTCGGGGACGGCGCCCAGCTCGTACGGGCGCACGGGATCTTCACCGACCTCGGCGCGGCGCCGTGGCGCGAGCGGACGGCCCGCCGCCTCAGGGACGCCGGGCTCGCCCCGGCCCCCGCCGCCGCGCTCACCCCGGTCGAACGACGCGTCATCGAACTGGTCGCGACCGGGCTCTCCAACCCCCAGATCGCCGACGAGCTGCACTACAGCCGCAAGACCGTGGAGGTCTACCTGTCCCGCGTGTACGCCAAGACCGGCTTACGCTCCCGCGTCGAGCTGGCCCTGGCGTACGAACGCGGCGAAGTATGACCGCTCGGGTGCGGCGCCACTGCACCAAGCCTCCGACGATTACAGCTCGTGCTGCGCCATCGACGTCTGGACGGCGCTTGTGCCGGCGGCCCTGAGACGGCGAAGATCCAAGGAGTAGGGAACTCCCTACTGCTGCGGCGGGGGCGTCCGCGACAGGCTTGGCCCATGACAACGCCGATCCTCGACCATGCGGACAGTGTTTGGGGCGGGTCGGTGACCCCGCAGGAGGTGCCGCTGCGGGACCTGCGCTCGAGGGGGGTGCAGGAGGTGGCCGATCGCGTGGTCATGTGGCCCGCGTTCGGCAACGTCTACGGCATCCGGGGCGAGGGCGGCCTGGCTCTGTTCGACACCGGGAACAACATGGACGCGCGGAACATGCACGCGGCCATGAGGGCCTGGTCCGATGAGCCAGTCCGCTACGCCATCTTCTCCCACGGGCACTTCGACCACGTCGCGGGCATGGATCCCTTCGACGCGGAGGACGGCCCTCGCCCGAGCGTCATCGCGCACGAGAACGTCGCCGCCCGGTTCACCCGGTACGCCAGGACCGCCGGCTACAACACGGTGATCAACCAGCGGCAGTTCGGCTTCACCCGGATGACCTGGCCGACGGCCTACCGCCGGCCCGACCTGACGTACCGCGACGAGATGCGGCTCTCGCTCGGCGACGTCACCTTCGAGATGCACCACGCGCGCGGGGAGACCGACGACGCCACCTGGGCGTTCCTGCCCGAGCGCGGCGTGCTGCTGACCGGCGACCTGTTCATCTGGGTCACCCCGAACGCCGGGAACCCGCAGAAGGTGCAGCGGTACCCCGACGAGTGGGCGATCGCGCTGCGGAAGATGGCCGCCCTGGACGCGGAGGTGCTGCTGCCCGGCCACGGCCTGCCCATCGCCGGGACCGGCAGGGTGCGGCAGGCGCTGACCGACACGGCGGACTACCTGGACAGCCTGGTGGAACAGACGCTGGAGATGATGAACGCGGGCGCCCGCCTCGACGAGATCATCCACACCGTGAAACCCCCCGAGGCGCTGGCGGGCCGCCCTTACCTGCAGCCGCACTACGACGAGCCGGAGTTCGTCGTGCGCAACATCTGGCGGCTGTACGGCGGGTGGCACGACGGGAACCCCGCGCACCTCAAGCCGGCGCCCGACGAGGTGCTGGCCTCGGCCCTCGCCGCGCTCGCCGGAGGCGCCCCCGTCCTCGCCGCGCGCGCCGCCACCGCCGCCGCGGACGGGGACCTGCGCCTGGCGTGCCAGCTGGCGGAGCTGGCCATGCAGGCCGACCCGAGCGACCACAAGGTGCACGAGATCAGGGCACGCGTCTACACGCTGCGCGTACAGCAGGAGACGTCGACCATGTCGCGCGGGGTGTACACCTGGGCCGCCGCCGAGTCGCGGAGCGTGACCACCCACAAGGACCTGCTCGACGTGTACCACGAGATCGCGAGCGGGCAGATGTGGTGGGTGCCCCGGGCTCAGAGCAACGAGGAGTAGCCGTCGAGCATCGGCAGCACGGTGTCGGCGGACGCGGCCGGGAGGCTGCACACGACCTCCTGTATGCCGAGCCCGGCGTAGTAGTCGAGCTTCCCCCGGCTCGGGACGGTGCCGAACGGGATCACCCTGACCGTCGCCGGGTCGCGCCCGGCCTTCTCGTACGCCTCGCGAAGGGCGGGCAGCGCGTCCTTCACGCCCTTGCCGCCGATCGGCATCCAGCCGTCGGCGTACTCGGCGACGTGCGCGAACATCTTCGGGCCCGCCGCGCCCCCGATGTAGACCGGTGGCCCGCCGACCGGTTTGGGCCACGACCAGGACGGCTCGAAGCGCGCGTGCCGCCCCTCGAAGCCGGCGACCTCCCTGCTCCACAGCTCCTTCATGGCCAGCACGTGCTCGCGGGCGACGTCACGGCGCGAGCCGTACGGCACGCCGTGGTCCTCCATCTCCTCGACGTTCCATCCGAATCCGACGCCGAGCACGAACCGCCCGCCGGAGAGGTGGTCGAGGGTCGCGACGGCCTTGGCCGTGACGATGGGGTCGCGCTGGGCCGCGAGCATGATGCCCGTGCCGACGGTGAGGCGCTCGGTCACGGCCGCCGCGTAGGCGAGGGCCACCAGCGGGTCGAGGGTCCGCTTGTACTCCTCCGGCAGCACGTCCTGCCCGGCGGCGGGCGGCGTCCTGCGGGAGATCGGGATGTGGGTGTGCTCGGGCACGTACAGCGAGGAGAAACCCCGCTCCTCGGCCGCTCGTGCCAGATCGGCGACGGGCATAGCCTGATCGGTGGTGAACATCGTGACGCCCAGCCGCATGACGCCGTCCTCTCCGTGACAAACCCTGTGACGAACCCCGCGTGGCTAAACAAGCGATTGCTCGGTTAGCATTCCTAGGGTAGCTTGCCTGGCGGGAAGTCCTCATAGGAAGGGCGCTCATGGCATTCGCCGATGTCGACGGCGTGCGGCTGTTCTATACCGATGACACCGGTGACACCGGTGACACCGGTGCCGGCTCGGTGCTGCTGCTCGTCCACGGATGGGGGTCGGACTCCCACGAATGGTCGCACCACATCCCGAAGCTCCGCGAGCGGCACCGCGTCATCGCCGTCGACCTCCGGGGACATGGATACTCCTCCTCCCGCGACACCGGCAACACCCCGCGCCGGATGGCCGCCGACCTGGCCGAGCTGCTCGCCGGGCTCGGCACGGGCCCGGTCGTGGCCGTCGGCCACTCCATGGGCGGCCAGGTGGTCTCCCACCTCGCCGTCGAGCATCCCGAGGCGGTGCGCGCGCTGGTGACGGTCGACCCGGGGTACGGCTTCGCCGATCCGATCGCCTCGGGCTTCCCCGCCATGGTGGCGGCCCTGCGCGACGGGGACACCGGCACCGTGGCCGTCGGGATCGACCGGTGGTCGTACACGCGCGCCACTCCCCCGCTCATCAGGGAGTGGCACCGCAGGCGCACGCTCGCCACGCCGCCCCACGTGCTCGTGGAGGCGTTCGAGGCGATGTTCGCGGTGCCGGGCGCGATCGGGGTGCGGCCCAACTCCGACGGCTACCTGGCACGCAGGGACTGCCCGGTGCTGAGCTTCTGGTTCGACCCCGGCCAGGCCGCCTGGGAGTCTGGCCTGTTCAAGGACCCCCGCTCGCGGACCGTGGTCTGGGAGGGCAGCGGCCACCGGCTGCACGAGGAACGCCCGGCGGAGTTCCTCCTCGTCGTCAACAACTGGCTGAAGGCGCTCGCGGGCGCTCGCGCATGAGGAGACGTTTGCCGTGAAATTTTCCATAATGCTCAACCCGCAGATCCCCGGCTCCGGGTACAGCCAGGAGGAGAACGCCCGGGCCAGGCGCCCCATCGGCCGCGACACCGAGTCGTACCAGAAGCTGCTGCACGAGGTCCGCGAGATCGCCGTCCACGCCGACCAGATCGGCTTCGACGCCCTCATGATGACCGAGCACCACTTCCACTCGGAGGGCTTCGAGTTCTCGGTCAACCCGCTTATGGTCCTCACCGACCTCGCGGCGCGCACCGAGCGCATCCTGCTGGCGCCCCTCGGGCTCGTGCTGCCCGCCTGGGACCCCATCAGGGCGGCGGAGGACGTCGCGCTGCTCGACCAGTTCTGCAAGGGACGGCTCCGGCTGGGCGTGGCGCGCGGCTACCAGAACCGGTGGATGAACGTCCTCGGCCAGCGCTGGCACGCGTCGGCGGCACGGTCGGACGGCTCGGCCTCGGACAACCGCAACTTCGACGTGTTCGGCGAGATCCTGCACATCATGAAGCTGGCGTGGACCCAGGAGACCCTGCGCTACAAGAGCGAGACGCTCGACTACGAGGTGCCCTCGCCCTACGACGGCATCGAGGGCTGGCCCGCGCTGGAGTGGACCAAGACGTTCGGCGCCCCTGGCGAGGTGTCGGAGGACGGCAAGCTCCAGGCGGTCTCGGTGAGCCCCCGGCCGTACCAGGACCCCTATCCCGAGCTGTGGCAGCCGTTCACGATCAGCGACCGGTCGGTGATCAGGGCGGCGCAGGAGAACATCCTGCCGTGGATGTTCACCCCGAACCCCGACGAGCACGCCGCCAAGGCCAAGCTCTACCAGGAGGAGTCGGCCAAGTGCGGCCGCGACTACAAGCTGGGCGAGCACACCGGCATCCTGAAGGTCGTCGGCATGGCCGACACCCGTGAGGAGGCCATCGCCACGTACGGCCCGATGCAGAAGGACTTCGCCGCCTTCTTCGGCCCCTTCGGCTACCTGGAGGTCCTCCGCAAGCAGGAGGACGACCGGCACAAGCCGATCTCCCCGGAGAAGGGCGACTACAAGCGCATGAACGAGGTCGAGCTGGCCCTGCTGGGCACGCCCGACGACGTCAAGCGCGGCATCCAGCGCATGCTCGACCGCATGCCCGATCTGGAGTGGTTCGGCCTGTTCATGCAGGGCCAGCAGGGCGTGCTGCCGCTCGACACGGTCAAGCGCAACCTGGAGATGTTCGCCACCAAGGTCATCCCCGAGTTCGCCGGCTGAGAACGGGATCGCATGCGCTTCTGGCTGGGTGCGTCGTTCAGCGACACCGACCAGTTCATCGAGCTGGCCAAGGCGTCCGAACGGTGCGGCATGGACACCCTCACCCTTTCCGACCACATCTTCTTCGCCGACTACCGCTCGCCCTACCCCTACTCGCGGACCGGTGCGCCGCGCTGGAACGCCGCGACGCACTGGCCCGACGTCTGGGTCACCATCGGGGCGATGGCCGCCGTCACCGAGCGCCTGCGCTTCGCCCCCAACGTCTACATCGCTCCCGCCCGCGACCTGTTCACCGTCGCCAAGCAGGTGTCCACCGCCGCCGTGCTCTCCCGCGACCGGGTCTCCTTCGGCGTGGGGGTCGGCTGGTGCGAGGACGAGTTCCTGCAGACCGGGCAGGACTTCCACACCCGCGGCAAGCGGCTGGACGAGATGATCCCGGTCCTGCGCGAGCTATGGGCGGGCGGCACCGTGGAGCACCACGGCACGCACTTCGACTTCGGCCCGCTGTCGATCGCCCCGGTCCCCTCGCGCCCGGTGCCGTTCCTGGTCGGCGGTGACAGCGAGGCCGCGCTGCGCCGGGCGGCCCGTGCCGGGGACGGCTGGATCGGCAACCGCGTGTACTCGGAGGCGGAGCTGGACGTCGTGCTGGCCCATCTCCGCGCCTACCTGAAGGAGTACGGCAGGTCCGAGGACGACCTGGAGATCATCGCCGCGCTCGCCGTCATGCCCGACCCGGAGACCTATCGCAGGATCGCGGAGAAGGGCGTCACCGGCACGCTGGCCGCCCCGTGGTGGCTCGCCACCCCCAAGGAGAAGGCCGAGCACGGCGAGGGCACCCTCGACCTCAAGATCGCGACCATGGAGCGCTTCGCGGAGGAGGTCATCGCGCGGATGTGAACCTGCGTACGAGCCGGTCGAGCAGGGCTTCCAGCTCGGCGGCGGGGTCGGCGGTCAGTCCGGCGTGCACGGGCCCGGTCTGCACGATCGTGCTGCGAGGCGCGGTGAGCCAGCGGAACCGGCTGCCGAGCGACTCCTCGCGCAGCGGCCCCGAGTCGTCGGAGCACGCCCGCTCGAAGGCGGCCAGCGCCAGCCTGAGCCCGTCGAGGTCCACGCCGTCGTCGAGCGCGCGCAGCCTGGCCTCGTCCAGCTCCGTACGGGCGCACAGGTAGCCGCGGGGCTGGGAGTAGACGATCACACCGGCGTTGATCAGCTCGCCTCGGACCACGCACGGCACGACCCGGATCACCGCGTACTCGTAGATGAACAGCTCGCTCATCGCGCCACCGCCGGGAGCCAGGCACGCGGGCCGTGGACGCGGGCGAGCAGGTGGTCGACGTAGGCCCGGCGCACGGCCGCCGCGTCCTCGAAGCCGGGCTCGCCGTCGAGCCACTCACTTGGGACGAGGTCCACGACCGTTCGGACCAGGTCTTCGGTGATCCGGCCGGGAAGCTCGGCGTCGGCCTCCTCGATGCGGGTGGCGAACGGCGCCAGCACGTGGTCGCGGGCGTCGAAGGGGCGCTGCGGGTCGGCGGTGCGCCAGTTGTGGTGGAACCACAGGGCGGCGCCGTGGTCGATCAGCCAGGTGTTCCCGTGCCAGACCAGCAGGTTCGGATTGCGCCAGCTGCGGTCCACGTTGTGGATGAGCGCGTCGAACCACAGCACCCGCGAGGCGAAGGCCGCGTCGGGGGTCCAGGCGAGCGGGTCGAAGCCGAGCGCGCCGGGGAGGAAGTCCACCCCGAGATTGAGGCCCTCGCTGGCGTTGAGGAGATCCTGGATCTCCTGGTCGGGCTCCCTGGCCCCGATCTGCGGGTCGAGGTCGACGATCCGGAGATCGGGGGTGCGCAGGTCGAGCCCGCGTGCCAGCTCGGCACAGATGATCTCGGCGACGAGCACGCGCCGCCCCTGCCCCGCACCACGAAATTTTACGACATAGGTACCGAGGTCATCTGCTTCGACGACGCCCGGCAGCGACCCGCCCTCCCGGAGCGGGGTCACATAGCGCGTCGCGGTCACCTGTTCGAGCACCCGCCAAGGGTACCGAGCCTGGCGAGCGCCAATCAGAACAGGACGGACATGAACGTGTCGACCTCTTTGAAGCCCACCCTGCGGTACGCCGCCCGCGCGGGGACGTTGAAGTCGTTCACGTACAGCGTCACCGTCGGCGCGAAATGCCGCAGGGTCTGGTCGACGACGGCGGCCATGCCCGCCACGGCGTGCCCCCGCCCGCGCCGGTCCGGATGCACCCACACGCCCTGTATCTGGCAGACCTGCGGGGTCACCGCTCCGACCTCCGCCTTGAAGACGACCTGACCGTCCTCGATACGGGCGAACGAGCGGCCGATGCGGATCAGCTCCGCCACCCGCGACCGGTATAGCGCGCCGCCGTCCCCGAGATCCGGGGAGATGCCGACCTCCTCGGTGAACATCGCCACGCATGCGGGGAGCAGCGTGGCGAATTCGTCCGGGCGTACCTGACGCACGAGTGGATCAGGCATGACGGGCGACCGCGAGGAGGTGACCATGACCGGCTGGGCCCAGCGGATGGCCCGCGCCGGGCCCCAGTAGGGCTCCAGCCGCTCCCATATCCTCTCGACGGCGTCGGCGGGGCCGACGATCGACGAGCAGCGGCGGCCCTGCCTGCGGGCACGGTCCGCGAAGGCCTGCACGGCCTCGGGCCCGGCGTTGACCGGGACCAGGTTGGCCCCGGCGTAGCACAGTGAGGTCAGCCCGCCGCGCGGGCCGAATCCCCACATCTGTCCGCCGAGCCGGGCCGGGCTCAGCCCGACGGACCGGACCCGGGAGGCGACGAAGACGTTGGCGACGGGGTCCGCGTCGAGTATCGAGAGCACCTCTTCGCGGTCCTGATCGTCGAGCACGCGCGACGCCGATGTTCGCAGCATCACGGGCTTAGCCTACGCGACCGTCCCGATTTTTGAATGAACCGACCCTACTGGCCGAGAATCACCTTTGTCAGCCTAAGGTGACCGGGGCCCGACGACATCGGAAGTATCGGCCGGGGGTCGGGCCCGGCCGGGCAGGTCGCGTCGGGCTGATGCCCTGTGGCCCGCGTCGCACCGCCCGGAACGCTTCCGTCCCGCAGGTACTCGGCGAGGTAGCGGTCGACGCAGGTGTTGCCCCCGAGGGACACCCCGTGGTTGCCGCCGCCCTCGACGACCAGCCGCGAAGTCGGGAACCGGTCGCGCACGCGCAGGGCTCCGTGGTAGGGCGTGGCCGCGTCGTGCTTGGACTGGATCAGCAGGACCGAGGGCAGGTGGGCGACGTCGCCGACGTGGACCGGCGTCCCGCCCTTCTCCGGCCAGAAGGCGCAGGGCGCGTTGTACCACGCGTTGGCCCAGGCCATGAAGGGCGCCTTCGCGTTCACCTTCAGCGTGTCCGCCCACCAGCGCGACCAGTCGCGCGGCCACTCGGCGTCGCGGCACTGGACCGCCAGGTAGACCGCGTAGTTGTTCTCGGCGGCCGCGTCGTGGTCCACGTGCTGGTCGTAGGCGGCCACCAGGCCCTCGGGCTTCCCCTTCTTCGCGTACATGGCGAAGGCGCCGGCGAACTGCGGCCAGACCGCGTTGGTGTAGCCGCCGACGGTGAAGATGTCGTCCAGTTCGCTCGGCCCGACGAGGCCCCCCGCCGGGCGGGCGCCGAGGCGCTGCCGCATGGAGTACCACGCGTCCGAGACCTCGGTCTCGGTGCGGCCGAGGTGGTAGACGTCGTTGTGCCGTGACACCCAGGCCAGGAAGTCACGGTGCCGCCGGTCGAAGGCGTAGTCCTGGGCGATGTTGGAGTCGTACCAGACGCCCTCGGGGTCCACCACGCTGTCCAGCACCAGCCGCCTCACCCGGTTCGGGAACAGCGTCGCGTAGACGGCGCCGAGGTAGGTGCCGTACGAGTAACCGAGGTAGCTGATCTTCTGCTCGCCGAGCGCCTGCCTGATCATGTCCATGTCGCGGGCGGAGTTCTCGGTGGTGAGGTGCGGGAGCAGCCACGACCAGCGGCTGCCGCACGCGTCGGCGTACTGCTTGGCCCGCGAGAGCAGCGCGGACTCCGCCGCGTCGTTCCTCGGCACCTGGTCGATGCGAGGAGCGGCGAAGTGCTGCTTGGGATCGGCGCAGCTCAGCGCCGGCTCGCTGCTCCCGACGCCCCGCGGGTCGAACCCGATCACGTCGTACCGCGCCGAGACGTCCCTGGGCAGCGCGGCCCCGACGTACCGGGACAGCCCGAGGCCCGAGGCGCCCGGCCCTCCGGGGTTGACCAGGAGCGCGTGACCGTGGGAGGCCGAACCCTTGATGCGGTTGAGCGCCAGCCCGATGGTCGGCCCGGCCGGCCGGGAATAGTCGAGTGGCACCCTGACGGTCGCGCACTCGACCGCCATCACCGATCTCGACCCCGCGCAGGGCCCCCAGACCACTCCGTCACCTGGAGCGGCCGATGCCCCACTGGCTCCTCCTGTCAGCCCGGTGACCAGCACCGTCATGATCGCCGATACGCCGAAGACCCGCTTCACACGTCACTCCCTCTGCTCTTGTGGCAGAGGGTGATGCTTCCGGATCAGGCCGTACGGTCACCTGCGACCCGGCCCAATGTTTACCGATCCGTAGTCATCCGATTGCGCAACGTAGGATCGGGCGATCCACCGCAGGGACCGTGATGATCAGCACTTCAGTGATGGTTCACCCGCCCGGCCGGGCTCATTCGCGGAGGCGCTGTATCGCGACCATGGCGGCGTCGTCGCCGAGCCGCCCGCCGACGTAGGCGAGGAGGTCGTCGCGAACGTGCTCGACCAGCGTCGCGGGGCCGTCCCCCGGCCACGTCAGCACCCGCTCGACCAGCGGGTAGAAGACGCCGGTGGGGCCGCGGGCCTCGATGACGCCGTCGGTGTAGAGCAGGAGGGTGTCGCCCGGCTTGAAGTCGAACGTCTCGACGTGGTACCCGGGTTCGGTGAGATCGCCGAGGCCCAGCGGGGGCGCGGGCTGGGCGACCTGAAGCGTCATGACCTCGTGGTCGCGCAGCAGCAGGGGCGGGGGGTGCCCGCAGTCGATCACTTCGACCACCGGCCGGTCGTCCGGGATGTCCAGCACCGCCGCGGTGATGAAGTTCTCGCAGGCTTCCGCGAACTCCTCCGCGTGCTCCTCCAGATCCGCCCGCACGCTCTCGTCCAGGTGGTCGACGACGTCGGGCAGGGTCGCGTGGCGGCGGGCGGCCTCCCGGAAGGCGCCAAGGAGCAGGGCGGCGTCCGACACCGAGGGAAGGCCCTTGCCCCGCACGTCGCCGATGACGACGCGGGCCCCCGACGGCGTACGGGCGGCCGCGTACAGGTCGCCGCCGATCTGCGCCTCCTGCTCGGCGGCGAGGTACATCGAGGCGAGCCGGAACGGCCCGAGGCCCGCCGGCAGGGGCCGCAGCAGGGCCCGTTGCGCGGCCTCGGAGACCGAGCGCACCCGGGTCAGCTCCTCCTGGTGCCGGTCGCGCACGAAAGAGAAGATCACAAGGAACACCGAGACCACGATCAGGGCCGCTAGCTGTGTCTGCATGGTGCGCGTGCCGAGCAGGTCGCTATGCGCGCTCACGAGCAGTCCGTCCACGACGGTGATGACGCTCACCAGGCCGGTGAGCCAGGGACCCGCGAACGAGGCCGTGATCGCCGGAGCGGTGACGAGGAGAGGGCTCAGCTGGATCTCCCGCGGGGTGAGGAGATCGGCGACGGTGATCGCCGCGATCAGCGCGAGTGGTATCGCCACCAGCGCGTTACCGGGCCGCCGCCGCTGGTGCTGGTCCGACGGGCTTCGCCGAAATGGCACCCTTCCTGCATACACCCACACGTCCCCGCCCAGGAAGAGCACTTTTCCCCAGGCAAGGAGACACTCCCCACAGCGGCCGGCCCCGGGGCCGGCCGGGTGGTCAGCGGACGAAGACCTCGGGGCCGGAGGCGTCCTCGTCGTCGTCGAGGTCGACGTCCACGCCCATCTGCTCGGCCAGGCGCAGGGCCTCCTCGATCAGGGTCTCCACGATCTGGGACTCGGGGACGGTCTTGACGACCTCGCCCTTGACGAAGATCTGGCCCTTGCCGTTGCCGGAGGCGACGCCCAGGTCGGCCTCGCGGGCCTCACCGGGGCCGTTGACGACGCAGCCCATCACGGCGACCCGCAGGGGCACCTTGAGGCCGTCGAGCCCCGCGTGAACCTGCTCGGCCAGGGTGTACACGTCGACCTGGGCACGCCCGCACGACGGGCAGGAGACGATCTCCAGCCCGCGCTTGCGGAGGTTGAGGGACTCAAGGATGCCGATGCCGACCTTGACCTCCTCGACCGGAGGGGCGGACAGCGAGACCCGGATCGTGTCGCCGATGCCCTCGGCCAGCAGGGCCCCGAACGCCACCGCGGACTTGATGGTGCCCTGGAACGCCGGGCCCGCCTCGGTGACGCCCAGGTGCAGGGGGTAGTCGCACTGCGCGGCGAGCTGGCGGTACGCCTGGATCATGACGACCGGGTCGTGGTGCTTCACCGAGATCTTGATGTCGCGGAAGCCGTGCTCCTCGAACAGCGAGCACTCCCACAGCGCCGACTCCACCAGGGCCTCGGGCGTCGCCTTGCCGTACTTGGCCAGCAGGCGGGGGTCCAGGGAGCCGGCGTTCACGCCGATGCGGATCGGGGTGCCGGTGTCGGCCGCGGCCCGGGCGATCTCGCCGACCTTGTCGTCGAACTTCTTGATGTTGCCGGGGTTCACGCGGACGGCCGCGCAGCCGGCCTCGATCGCCGCGAAGACGTACTTCGGCTGGAAGTGGATGTCGGCGATCACCGGGATCTGCGACTTGCGCGCGATGGCCGGCAGCGCGTCGGCGTCGTCCTGGGAGGGCACCGCCACCCGGACGATCTGGCAGCCCGACGCCGTCAGCTCGGCGATCTGCTGCAGCGTGGCGTTCACGTCGGAGGTGAGCGTGGTGGTCATGGACTGAACCGAAACCGGCGCGTCCCCGCCCACCGGGACCGAGCCCACCATGATCTGCCGCGACATCCGCCGCTCGGCGATCGGCTTGCTCCGTACTGAGGGAATCCCCAGATCAACAGATGTCATATTTTCCAGCACCTTGGTGTTCGGCGACGCGCTAAGACCTACTCAGTCTAGGTACCCGTGCCGACCATCGAGTTACGGATGCCGAGAAAGCCGTTTACCGCTGCATGGCGAGTCGTCTCCGGCTCGCTCAGCCGGCCGTCAGCTCCCTGGCCCTCGCGCGGGCCCAGGCGTCGGCGTCGAGCACCTCGGCCACCGAGCCCGCGGGCGACACGGCGTGCTCACCGACGACCGCCGCGATGGTGTCGACGATGCCGAGGAACGGAAGCTTCCCGGCCAGGAAGGCCTCCACGCAGACCTCGTTGGCGGCGTTGTAGACGGCCGGAGCCGTGCCGCCCTGGGAGCCGACGTGCCGGGCCAGCGCCACCGCCGGGAACGCCTCCTCGTCGAGGGGCTCGAAGGTCCAGGTGTGGGCGGTGGTCCAGTCGACGGCCTTGGCGGCCCCCGGCACCCGGGACGGCCATCCGAGGGTGAGCGAGATCGGCAGCCGCATGTCGGGCGGGCTGGCCTGCGCGATGGTCGAGCCGTCCACGAACTCCACCATCGAGTGGATGACGGACTGCGGGTGGACGACCACGGTGATCCGCTCGAAGGGGATGTCGAACAGCAGGCTGGCCTCGATGACCTCCAGGCCCTTGTTGACCAGCGTCGCCGAGTTGAGCGTGATCACCGTGCCCATGTCCCAGGTGGGGTGCTTCAGCGCCTGCTCGGGGGTGACCTCCGTCAGCTCGGCCCGCCTGCGGCCCCTGAAGGGCCCGCCGCTCGCCGTGACGACGAGCCGCCGCACCGCCTCCGGGTCGTACCCGGACGGGCCGGCGGCCCACAGGCACTGCGCCAGCGCCGAGTGCTCGGAGTCGACCGGCAGGATCTGGCCGGGACCGGCCAGCCGTTTCACCAGCGGGCCGCCGATGATGAGCGACTCCTTGTTGGCCAGCGCGAGCACCCGTCCGGCCTCCAGCGCGGCGAGGGTCGAGGTGAGCCCGACCGCTCCGGTGATCCCGTTGAGGACGATGTCACAGGGCCAGGCGGCGGCCTCGGCGACCCCTTCGGGGCCCGCGAGGATGCGCACCGGCCCGATGGCCTCGCGCAGCGCGGGAACGGCTCGCTCGTCGGCGACGGCGACCACCTCGGGGCGGAACCGCTCGACCTGACGGGCGAGCACGTCGATCTGCCCGCCGCCCGCCACCAGCCCGGCGACGCGGAAGTGGCCCGGATCGCGCTCGATGACGTCGAGCGCCTGCGTGCCCACCGATCCTGTGGAGCCGAGCACGACGATCGATCGCGGCTCGGCCGGGCCGGGGAGTGACACCGGGCCCACGAGATCGGCGGGGCCGGCGGCGGGCGCCAGATCGGCCGGGTCTGCCAGAGGGGTCTGCATGCCCCCCATTATCGCGGCGGCGCGCTCCCCCTGCCGAGGGCCCGCCCCGCGCGGACCCCACCCGCTCGCGAGCCGATTTCCGTCACCACAGCGACGGGTGGGAAACCAGCAGCTGAATGCCCGAATCCCGCCATACCGGTCTCGGTAAATCGCGAGAAATGCGGCATTCGACCCCACTAGCTTCCCCCGTCAGGACATGGCACCCGATCACAGCGGGAGCCGGGCACGAGCAGGCACCCCAGCGCCGCCCCACGGGCACGGAAACGACCCATCGGCGCGTACCCGGCGAGCGCGACACAGCACGGAGGACACGCATGCATCGCAAGGCACGACGTCTCATCCCCATCCTGGCCATATCGCCCCTCGTGGCGGCGGGGATCCTGCTGACGGCCCCCACCGCCGAGGCCGCGAAGCCGTCCGCCCCGCCGCGGCCCGTGGTCCACGGCGCGGCCGACACCAAGACCGAGCAGCGCGTCGTGAAGCGGTTCTGGACCCCCGCGAAGATGGCCGCCGCCAAGCCGCTCGACCTCGTCAGGTCGCGCGCCGGGCGCACGACCACCGCGCCGAGCGGCGGGGGAGCGGTCAAACCGGTCGCCCCCGGCGCCCATGCCGTGAAGCGCGCCGACACCCCGGCCGAGCCCACCACCCCACCCCCGCCCGTGGCGTCGGCCTCGCCCAGCGCGCCGGCCTCGCCCTCGCCCTCGCCGAGCGCCGTCCCTGCCACCCCGGCGCCCGCCCTGGCGGCCCGCTCCACCGGAGCCTCCTGGACGGGGGGCGGCACCATCGTGAAGACGGAGGGACGCGTCTTCTTCACCTACCAGGGACGCAGCGCCTCCTGCTCGGGCACCGCGGTCAGCAGCGCCAACAAGAGCGTGGTCCTCACCGCCGGGCATTGCGTGAAGCTCGGCGGCGCCTTCCACACCAACTGGGTGTTCGTCCCCGGCTACAGCGCCGGCAGCCGCCCGTACGGCACCTGGGTGGCCACCAACCTGCTCACCACCACCCAGTGGAACGCCAGTGAGGACATGAACTACGACATGGCCGCGGCCGTCGTCGCCCCGCTGAACGGCGAGCGCCTCGTCGACGTCGTGGGCGGCCAGGGCGTGGCCTTCAACCAGGCGCGCGGGCAGCAGATGTACGCCTTCGGGTACCCGGCCGCGAGCCCGTACGACGGGTCGAAGCTGATCTACTGCGGCGGCAGGGTGTTCGACGACTACCTGATCTCGACCGACCAAGGGCTCAGCTGCGACATGACCGGCGGCTCCAGCGGGGGCGGCTGGTTCATGAGCTTCAACCGGAGCACGGGCGCGGGGACGCTGAACTCGGTGAACAGCTTCAAGTACAACTTCGCGCCGTACTGGATGTTCGGCCCGTACTTCGGCCCGGAGGCCCAGGCGGTCTACACCTCCGCCCAGAGTCAGGACGCCACCTGATTTACCGAAAGTATCCGCGAGGGCACGTTCGGTAGTCCAAACTCGGGAGCCATGACCCCGATCCTCCCCCTGATCGCCGCCGTGCCGCTCGCCGCCGGGCTGGTGGGCGCCCTGCCCACCGGCTCGATGGCGTCCAGCGGCGCCGGCCGAGCCGTCACGAGGAACGAAGCCCCGTCGACCGGCGTCGTCCAGCACATGGCCGCCCGCACCGGGGCCGAGCAGCGCCGGGTGCTCGGCTACTGGACCGCCGGGCGCATGGCGCGGGCGGTCCCCGCGGGGGTGCTGGGCCCCGTCGCGAAGATCGGCGGCCTCGCGTCCGGCGCGCTGCCCCTGCGCCTCACGGCCGAGCACGCCTCCACGCCCTCGTCCAGCTCCACGGCGTCCCCCGCGCCGCCGCCCTCCTCCCCCGCCCGGGCGGTCTCAGCGTCCTCGGCGGCCTCCGCCTCGGGCGCCGGCGCGCCCGGCGGGAAGACGAGCGGCGCGCGTTGGGCGGCCGGAGGCGCGGTGAAACGCACCACCGGCCGGGTGTTCCTCACCCTGCGCGGCGTCGACTACGTCTGCTCGGCCGGCGCGGTGAGCAGCCGCAACATGGACGTCGTCGTCACCGCGGGGCACTGCGCCAAGGACGGCTCCGGCGCCTGGGCCGAGAACTGGACCTTCGTGCCGGCCTACGAGCCGGGGCGCCAGCCGTACGGCGTGTTCACGGCGCGGCGGATGTTCGTCCCCGAGCCCTGGTCCGAGAGCGGCGACGACAGCTACGACGTGGGCATGGTCGCGGTGAACCCCTCCGGCGGGCGCCACCTGAACGAGGCGGTCGGCGGCCAGGAGATCGGGTTCAACGTGCCGCGCGGCGGGCGCGCCTTCGGGTTCGGCTTCCCCGCCGACCCGCCCTACGACGGCCGGCACCTGATCTACTGCGCGGGCGACCTGCACCACGACCCCCACAGCCAGACCCGCGACCAGGGGATGAGGTGCGACCTCACGGCCGGGTCGAGCGGCGGCCCGTGGCTGACCTCCTTCGACCCCGCCACCGGCCAGGGGGTCGTGACCTCGGTCAGCAGCTTCAAGTACAGCGACGACGACGGCACGATGTACGGCCCGTACTTCGGCGACCAGGCGAAACGGCTCTTCGACACGGCCCAGCGCGCGTGAGCCGACCCGGCTGACCAAAAGAGCTCTCCAGGCGGTCAGCGACGGGTGACCGCCAGGAGAGCCCCGCGCGGCACCTACAGGGTCAGGCCGGTCAGGACCATGACCTTCTCGTAGGTGAAGTCCTCCATGGCCGAGCGCAGGCCCTCGCGGCCGATGCCCGACTCCTTGACGCCTCCATAGGGCATCTGGTCGGCGCGGTACGACGGCACGTCGCCGATGATGACCCCGCCGACCTCCAGCTCCTTGCCGGCGCGGAAGGCGATGCCGAGGTCGCGGGTGAACACGCCGGCCTGCAGGCCGTACTTGGAGTCGTTGACGGCCGCGAACGCCTCGTCCACCGAGGAGACCGGCTGGATGACCAGCACCGGGCCGAACACCTCCTCACGGATGACCTTGGCGTCGCCCGGGACGTCCGCGAGCACGGTCGGCGCGACGGTGGCACCGTCCCTGCCGCCTCCGGCGAGCAACCTTGCCCCGCCGGCCACGGCCTCGGCCACCCACCGCTCCACCCGCTCGGCCGCGTCGACCGACACCAGCGGACCGACCTGCGTCTTGTCGTCGGCCGGGTCGCCGACGACCAGGCTCTCGACGGCGGCGACGAGCTTGGCGGTGAACGCCTCCACCACGGGCTCCTCGACGATCACCCGCTGCACGGCGATGCAGCTCTGCCCGGCCTGGTAGTTGGAGAACAGCGCGACGCGCGTGGCCGCCCAGTCGAGGTCGGCGTCGGCGAGCACGACCGCTGCGGCGTTGCCGCCGAGCTCCAGCGTGACGTGCTTGCGCGGCACCTGGTCCTTGATGGCGTACCCGACGGGCCCGGAGCCGGTGAACGACACCACCGGGAGGCGCGGGTCCTCGACCAGCGCGCCCGCGCGGTCGTTCGGCACCGGCAGCACCGAGAACATGCCCGCGGGAAGGGCCGTCTCGGCGAGGATCTCGCCGAGCAGCAGCGACGAGAGCGGGGTAGCCGGGGCGGGCTTGACGATCACCGGCGCGCCGACGGCGATGGCCGGGGCCACCTTGTGGGCCACCAGGTTGAGCGGGAAGTTGAAGGGCGTGACGGCCAGCACCGGCCCGTACGGCTGGCGCGACACGTAGGCGAGGCGGCCGTCGGCGGGGGCCTCGGTGTCGAGCCGCTGGACGTCGCCGCTGAAGCGCCGGGTCTCCTCGGCGGCGAAGCGGAAGGTCGCGACCGCGCGGCCGACCTCGCCGCGCGCCCAGAAGATCGGCTTGCCGTTCTCGGCACTGATCAGCTGGGCGATCTCCTCGGCGCGCTCGGACAGGCGCCGCGAGACATGGGCCAGCGCCTCCGCGCGCACGTGGATCGGCAGGGCGGCGGCCTCCCTGCGGACCGCGTGCGCGGCCGCCACGGCCTGCTCGACCTGATCGGGGGAAGGCACGGAGCCGATGCCGACGACACGGCCGTCATGGGGGTTGGTCACCGTGAGCTCGGCCTCGCCCGTGGCGGGCGAACCGGCGAGCCAGAAGGGGCGTACGTCCATGTCCCCGACCGTATGCCACCAGGTCGCCGGGGGCGCTACTCCAGTACGGACAAGCGGCGGCCCCCACCGCTACATTCCGCATAAGGCATGTATTTTCCCCTTTCCGTAACAGACATGCCGCAATTTCGGGTGTTTCTGGCGCATGGCGGTTTGAAGGACTCCGCACATGGTTAAGTCAACAGGCGGGTCCGCGCGGGACCCTTTGGGGAGAAGGGGCTGGGTAGCTCATGGGTTCGCCGGCGCCGCTTGGCCTTCAGGGGGCGTACGCGTTGGGGAGCCAGACTTCCCAGGACGAGCTGCGCGGCCGCCTCATCAACGTGGCAGGAGAGCTGCTCCTCACCGACGGAGCCGACAGCCTCACCGTGCGGCGCATCGCCACCGAGGCAGGGTGCCCGACCACGGTCGTGTACACCATGTTCGGCAACAAGGAGGGGCTGGCCGAGGCGCTCTACCTGGAGGGCTTCGAGCGCTTCCGGCGCAGGCTCGCTGCGGTTCCGCGCCACCCCGACCCCCTTGAGTACCTCACCTCGCTCGGCCCTGCGTACCGCGAGGCCTGCCTGGCCGAGCCCGGGTACTACAGCGTGATGTTCGAGAAGGCCATCCCCGGCTTCCAGCCGAGCGAGCGGGCGCGCACGCTGGCGAGGGCCGCGGTCAACGTCCTCGACCGGGCCATCGCCGACTGCATCTCCGCCGGCTACCTGGTGCCCACCCAGCCCCGCAAGATCGCCGACTGCCTGTGGGCCGCCGCCCACGGTGCCGTCAGCCTCGAACGCGCCGGCCATCTCAGGGACGACCGCGTCTACGCGTCCGTCACCATGGCCGCCATCAGCCGCTACCTGGTGAGCAAGGACTCCATCCCGATGACCTTCTAACGGCCCGGCGGGCCGGTGGAGCCGGACGCCGACAGGGCCATCCACAGCTCGGCGCGTGAGGCCGGGTCGTCCAGGTCGCGCCCGAGCAGCTCGCCCACCCGCCGCATGCGGTAGCGCAGGGTGTGCCGGTGGATGCCGAGCCGCTGCGCGGCGGCGTCCCAGTGGCCGTTGCACGCGAGGTACGCGCGCAGGGACTCCACCAGGTCGGCGCGCGAGCCGTACTCCCTGAGCGGGGCGAGCAGCGAGCTGGAGAAGGCCGACAGCACAGCCGGATCGACCAGTGAGAGCAGTCCCTGACCGGCGAGGTCGGCGAAGCGCATGACCGGAGCGGCCGAGGCCAGGGCACGCTCGGCCTGATCGAGACCGGTGGCCAGCTGCGAGAGCTCGACCGGCCCGCTCACGCCCGCCCGCCCGGCCCCGGCGGCCACCTCGGCGAGGTGATCGGCCTCCTCCGCCGCCGCCAGGACGACAACCTGCGTGCCCCAGGGAGCGGTGAAGCCCGGCAGCATGTCATAGAACGCCTCCTCGTCGCGCGGCTCGCAGGCCAGCACCACCACAGGCCCCGCGGGCAGCCCGCCGCCGACCGCCGCGAGGATGCCCTCGGCGGACTGCCGGTCCCCGGCCAGCAGCAGGCGCAGCACCGCGGAGCGCACCCGCCGCACGGCGGCGAGCCGGTCCCTGCCCTGTTCGAGGGAGAGGGTGAGCAGCGAGTTCGCGGTGTTGACCACGGTGTGCCCGACGGGCGAGAACGGCCGTTCCGATCCGACGGCGAAGAAACCCCTGATGCGCCGCTGGTCCCCGAGCGGCTGCACGATCACGTGCTCGTACGGCCCGGAAAGCGCGAGGCTGGCGGGCGAGCCGGAGGCCCGCAGCCTGCCGAGCTCCCGCCCGGCGAGGTGCGTGCCCTCGACGGCCCCGGCGCCCGCCGCGTGGATCACCGCTCCCGACTCGTCCAGCAGCACGGCCCAGCCGTGGATCTCCCTGGCCAGCCGCTCGACCACCGCCCCCATGCCGCCGGCCTGGAGCGCGGCGCGCGTCAGCCGTCCCTGCGCCGCGAAGGCGTTGCTGAGCTCCTCGTACCGCTCGGCGGCGAGCAGCTCGCTGACGGCCTTGCCGATCGCGATGAACGGCGTCTCCCTGGGCACCTCGATCAGGGGGAGCCCGGCGCCGGCCGCGACCTCGGTGAACTCGGGCGGCACGCTGTCGTGCCCGAGCCCGACGCCGAACCCGAGCCCGGCCACCCCCCGGGCGACGAGCCGGGAGATGTACGGCTGGGCGTCCCGCGGGCCGAGCCGCATCCCGGTGGTCAGCACCAGCTCGTCACCCTCCAGGAAGGGCGTGGGATCCTCGAGCTCGCTGACCGCCACCCAGCGCACCGGCCGGTCCATCGCGCCCTGCCCGGCGCGCACCCGCAGGCGCAGCGGCGCCAGCGCCACCACACGCCGTAAGGTCGGAGCCATTCCAGCCCCCAGGAACGGTCGGTACTTGTACATCCTGGACAAGCAGGATGGCCATATTGTGCCATGTCGCAAGGTCGGCAGCCGGGCGCGGTGGCCGTAGCGTCGCAGGCATGAGCATCGACCGTGACGTACACGAGCAGCCGGGCGTGGCCGAGCACCAGCCCATCACGCGAGGCGGCCCCTCGCTTCCGCAGGAGCGCCGCCTGGTCACCGAGGTCCCCGGCCCGAAGTCGCGGGAGATGTTCGCGCGCAAGCGGTCGGCCATTCCACCGGGCATCGGCACCACGCTGCCGGTCTTCGTGACCCACGCGGGCGGCGGCGTGGTCGTGGACGCGGACGGCAACTCGCTCATCGACTTCGGCTCCGGCATCGCGGTGACCACCGTGGGCAACGCCGCGCCGCGCGTGGTCGAGCGGGTCCAGAAGCAGGTCGCCGACTTCACCCACACCTGCTTCATGGTCACGCCGTACGAGTCGTACGTCGAGGTCTGCGAGAAGCTCAACCGGCTCACCCCCGGCGACCACGAGAAGCGCTCGTTCCTGGTCAACTCCGGCGCGGAGGCCGTGGAGAACGCCGTCAAGGTCGCCAGGCACGCGACCGGCCGCCAGGCCGTCGTGGTGTTCGACCACGGCTACCACGGCCGCACTCTGCTGACGATGACCCTCACGGCGAAGAACATGCCGTACAAGCACCGCTTCGGCCCGTACGCCCCTGAGGTGTACCGGATGCCCATGGCGTACCCGTTCCGGTGGCCCACCGGCCCCGAGAACTGCGCCGAGGAGGCCGCGGCGCAGGCCATCGACATGATCAACAAGCAGATCGGCGCGGAGAACGTCGCCGCCATCGTGATCGAGCCGATCCAGGGGGAGGGCGGCTTCATCGAGCCGGCCCGAGGCTTCCTGCCCGCCCTGGTGGAGTACGCGAAGGCCAACGGCATCGTCTTCATCGCGGACGAGGTGCAGACCGGTTTCGCCCGTACCGGCCACCTGTTCGCCTGCGAGGACGAGGGCATCGTGCCCGACATCATCTGCACGGCCAAGGGCATCGCGGGCGGCCTGCCGCTCGCGGCCGTGACCGGCAGGGCGGAGCTGCTGGACGCCGTCCACGCCGGCGGCCTCGGCGGCACCTACGGCGGCAACCCGCTGGCCTGCGAGGCCGCGCTCGCCGTGCTCGACACCATCGAGGCCGAGAATCTGGTCGAGCGGGCCAGGCAGATCGGCGACGTCATGCTGCCCCGGCTGCGGGCGCTGGCCGAGCGCTTCGACGTCATCGGCGACGTCCGGGGACGCGGTGCCATGATCGCGATCGAGCTGGTCGTGCCCGGCTCCAAGGAGCCCGACCCGGCGGTCACCGGGGAGATCGTCAGGCGGTGCCACGCGGAGGGCCTGGTCGTGCTCACAGCGGGCACCTATGGCAACGTGCTGCGCTTCCTTCCCCCGCTCTCCATCCCCGACAACCTGCTGGAAGAGGGCCTGTCCATCCTGGAGAAGGCCATCTCGTCCGTTTAGGAACACCCCAAAAGGGGCACCCGGCTTGCTGCTGGGTGTCCCTTTTGTTGTTGTACGGCGCGCCCGATGCCGACGATTTAACCCGTCCTTGACATCGCCCTAGTCGATCACAGACGGTAATGAGGCTATAACGGTTCGGGTACGAGACACTCGATCACCAACAGGAGAGTGATGAGCTGGGATCCGACCGGAGCGGCACGGCTCAACCTGACGTTCGACCCAGAAGATCTCACCGGCCCGCAGCGCGACGGGGACGCCTGCGTGGTCTGCCACAGGAAGTGGCCTCGACCTCGGGTCCGTGTCGGCAGACTTCCCGACGACGCCCCCGTCATGGCCTGCGAGGAGTGCGCCGAGGCGCTGCTCCCCGCGCCCCCCGCACCCCGGCACAAACCCTCCGCGAGGAGAGCGACGCTCCCCTGACCGTGGCCCCGGCGGGCGATCCACCTCTCCGGCGGGCCACCGCCGCGGGAGGCCACCGGCCGGCGATGGCCGGGGTCACTGCTCGCGCATGCCCCAGGGCGAGCCGTACTCGTTCAGCAGGTCGAGGAACGGCACCGGGTCGAACGCCTCGGGGCCGAGCACGCCCTCGCCCTTCCATGCCCCTCGCGCGAGCAGTTCCAGCGCGACGACGGGATGGACCGCCGTCTGCCAGACGACGGCCTGGGAGCCGTACTCCCGCATCGACCACTCGTTGTCGACCACGTGGTACAGGTAGACCTCGCGCGGCCGGCCGTCCTTGCCGGTGCCCTTGATCCACGTGCCGGCACAGGTCTTGCCGCGCATGCGGTCGCCGAGGGTCGCCGGGTCGGGAAGGGAGGCGGCCACGACGTCGCGCGGCGAGACCTCCACGCCCTTGACCTTCACCGGCTCGGTGGAGTCGAGGCCGAGCTTGTGAAGTGTCCTGAGGACCTCGATGAACTCCTCACCGAGGCCGTACTTGAACGTCACCCGCCGGGCGTTCACCCACCGCGGGACCAGGAGCACCTCCTCGTGCTCCACGTTGACGCACTCGACCGGGCCGATGCCTTCGGGGAAGTCGAAGACCTCCGGCTCGCTGAACGGCTCGGTGGTGTGCCACTCACCGTCCTCCCAGATGACGGGCGGGTTGAGGCACTCCTCGATGGTGGTCCAGATCGAGAACGTGGGCGCGAAGGACTCTTCCCCGTCCGGCCCCTCGACCACCAGGTTCGCCCCGTCGCGGATGCCGATCTCGTCGATGGCCTGGAACAGGTGGTCGGCCGCGTACCGGGCGAAGACATCGGCGAGGCCCGGCTCCACGCCCATGCCTACCAGCGCCACCCTCCCCTTGGCCTGCCACTCGGGGGACATCGCGAACTGCTCGTCCCCGAGCTTGACCCCGGTCAGCTCGTACGGCCGTGAAGGGTGCGGCCTGGACAGCGACATCGCCATGTCGAGGTAGTGCACTCCGGCGTTCAGCGCGGCGCGGAACAGGGGCATGTCGAACCGGGGGTCCACGGCGTTGAAAAGGACGTCGCAGTCGTGCTCGCGGAGTGCCGCCTCCACCGCGTCCTGGTCGGAGGCGTCGAGGCCGATCGCGCTGAACCGCGCGTCTCCCCCGGCGTCCCGATGCCCGGACGCGACCTGTTTGGAGACCACGGCCTCGGCACGTGAGCGGTCATAGTCGGCGACGACGATGTGTTCGAAGAAGTCTCGGCGGGCGGCGATCGGGACCACAGCGGAACCCACGCCACCAGCGCCTACAAGCAGGATGCGCATGCCAGCGACCGTACCAATTGACTGGTCGACCATTCAACTTGGGGCGCCGGAAAATCCGGTTTTCTCCACGGAATCCGTTGCAGGATCGCCTCGATCCGGCGAAAACGATGGTCAACGCCCGCCGCAGCTTCGGATCGCCCCGGCTAACGCACGAGCTGCCGCCATCTGGCGGCCCACTCGGCATAGTCAGTGCACTCCCCGTCGCGGCCCCCGCAGTCCCTCGCCGGGCGGACGGCAAAGCTGATCTTCTTGATCCACGCCGCGTCTTTCACCCGGTAGGCGTCGCACACCCTCCCGGCCCGTTCGGCATACCTGTACTTCTCGGAGTCGTCGCCCGGGTAGCCGCACGCCGAGGGGTTCGCGGGGGCGAGGCCGTTCCACGCGGCCGCCTGCTGCTGCGCCTCCGGCGAGCTGATCCAGTCGAGCCACCTGTAGGCGCAGTTCGGAGAGGCCGCCTGCGCGGAGAGCATCCAGGAGTCCACCCACCCGGTCGTCGGCTCGCCGCCCACGGCCTTCACCGGCCGACCCGCCCGGCGCAGGATGTCGAGCTGGTACGGCAGCGCGCGCCCGAGCCGCACGGACCCCCCGGTGAAGCCCTGCAACGCGTCGATCGGGTCCTTCCAGTACGAACGCTCACCGTCGCGCCGCTCGCCGATGAGCGCGATCGCCGCGTCCAGCTGGGCCGGGGTGAGCTCGAACGGATCCTTGACGCCGAGGCCGGGCCGCCGCTCCTTCAGCGCGAGAGCCGCGTCGGCGATCGAGAGAGGGCTGTCCCTGAGCATGACGGCGCCCCGATTGGAGTAGAGCGCGTCCCCCTTCGCCGGGCGCGCCCTCTCGCTGTCGTAGAGCGTGACATACGACCCCCACAGGTACGGCACGCCGTACACCTTGCCTCCACCGGTGACGGACCGCTGGGAGCGCAGCCACTTGGGAATGTCGTCGTAGTGAGGCACGAGTGAGGTGGTGAGGGGCGCCACCTTCTTCTCGGCGATCAGCCTCCCCGCCAACTCGGGGGGCGCCGACACGACGTCATACGACGTCTGGGCGAGCAGCTTGTCGATCTGGTCGCTCACCTGGGGAAAACGGAGGTTCACCCGGCAGCCGGTCTTGTCCTCGAACGGCCCCACCCAGTCGAACGCGGGATCGCTCCCGCCGTACTCGGCGTACCCGCGCGACGTCAGCACGGTGACCGTGCCCTCGCCGGGCCCGAGGGCCTTGCCCGAAGGGGTCGGCGTGGGGGTGCGGGCCGGCGACGGAGACGCGACGGGTGCCTGTGAGGTGGCGGCCGTGCTCGGAGCCGTCGGCAGGCCGGCGACCTCGGCTGACGGCGACACGTGCCCCGGCGCGGCACACGCGGCGAGCGCCACAGAGGCCGAGACGAATGCTCCCGCGAGCCCGGCCCGAGATCGCCCCAACATCATCACGCCAGCCCCTCGTCTTCACCGTCTCCCCCGCGAGCCTAGCGGCCCGGCCCGGCCGGCGGCCTGGCATGAGCCACACGGCCGAAGGAGTGCGTGCCCCATGCGGCACGCACCCCTCCGGTCATCTCACCCGCCGGGCGTCAGAGGCGATCAGCCGCCGCAGACGGAATAGACGGCCGGGTAGCCGTAGCCCGAGAATCCACCGCACGGCGATGCCGGGACAGCGGTGAGCGGAACGACGACGCCGGCCGGGAGACCCACGATCGGCACGAGGCCGCCGGTCGGAGGCACCGAGGGAGTCGGGACACCGGTGCTCGGTCCGCCGGTCGCCTGGCCGGTCGTGGTCCCGGGAGGACCGGGAGGACCGGGACAAATCCCTGTACCGTTCCGCTACGCGCCGGGCCGCCACGGTGAGCTCGTCAGCG